>CAYQMQ010000012.1:0-19336 GCA_964418395.1 uncultured Actinomycetota bacterium | reverse complement strand
CACGATCGACGCGCCGATCGCCCGCCACCCGCGCCGGCGCACCGTCTTCACCACCGCCCCGGGCGGGCGGGAGGCCGTCACCCACTACGAGGTCACCGCCGACCACGGCCGGGCCGCCGAGCTCGACGTGACCCTGGACACCGGCCGGACCCATCAGGTCCGCGTCCACTTGTCGGCGATCGGCCATCCCGTGTGCGCCGACCGGGCCTACGGCGCCTCGCCGCTGGGGGCCGAGCTCGGGCTGCAGCGCCCGGCGCTGCACGCCGTCGGCCTCACCTTCGACCACCCGATCACCGGCGAGCCCCTCGAGCTGGCCGATCCGCTGCCGCCAGACCTCCGCGCCGCCGTCGAGGCGCTCGGCGACGCCCTACCCTGATCGGGTGTGCGGACGAGCCGTCACCGCTGATCGCGAGGGGCACGAACGGGATGAGATGGCTGGTGGGTGTCGTGGTCGTGGCGCTGGTGGCCGCCGGCGTCGGCGGGTTCGCGGCTTACCGCTGGTGGACAGGCCAGGCCGAAGAGGACCGGGCCGTGGCGGCCGCGGAGGCGTTCACCGCCGCGTGGTCCGCCGGCGACGAGGAGGCGCTGGCCGCGGCCACGGGGGGCGACGACGAAGCCGTCCGCGTGCACACCGAGACCCGCGCCCGCCTCAACCCCGACGACCTCGACGCCACGGTGCGCGACGTCGACGTCAGCCAGGCCCGCCAGGGCCGCGCGACCGCGACCTACGAGGCGACCTGGGATCTCGGTGCCCTGGGCACGTGGAGCCACACCGGCGTGCTGCGGTTGCGGCGGGACGAGGGGGACGAGCAGTGGGCGGTGGCGTGGACACCCACCGCCCTGCACGCCGACCTCGAGACCGGCCAGCGCCTGCAGCGCACCCGCGAGTGGCCACAGCGGGCGCCGATCCGCACCACGGACGGCGACGTCCTGGCTGGCCCCGGCGAGATCGTCGAGGTGGGCATCGAACCGCGGGCGGTCGACGACGCGGCCGCTGTCGCCGCAGCCATCAACCGCCACACCGACGCCGGCGCCGAGGCGGTGACCGAGCTGCTCGATCGCGACGACCTGGAGCCGACGTGGTTCTACCCGGTTGCCGAGCTCCCCGCCGGCGCCGAACGGGATGAGCTCGCCAGCGTGCCCGGCGTCGTGGTCCGCCAGACCACCGGCCGCGAGGTGACCGAACCGGTGCTGGCCGGTCTGCTCGGCAGCGTCGGCGAGATCACCGCCGAGCAGCTGGAGGAGCTCGGCGCGCCCTACGCCGTCGGCGACACCGTGGGCCGCAGCGGCATCGAACGCGTCCACGAGCGCCAACTGGCCGGCAACCCCGGGCAGGAGATCCGCATCGTCGACGACGACGGCGGCGTGGTCGACGTGCTGCACGAGACCGAGCCGGTCGAGGGACAGCCGGTGACGGTGACGCTCGACGCGAGCGTGCAGCGCGCCGCCGAATCGGCCATGGAGCGGGTGGGCGGCGAAGGGACCCTCGTGGCCGTCGACGTGGCCAGCGGGGGAGTACTCGCCGCCGCTGACCGGCCCGCCGGCGGCTTCCCGCGCTGGCGAGCCGGCGGCTATGCGCCCGGATCGACGTTCAAGGTCGTCACCGCGGTCGCGTTGCTCGCCGAGGACCTCGCCCCCGGCGACCCGGTCGCGTGCCCGGCGACGATCACCGCCACCGGCCGAACGTTCGGCAACGCCGGCGACCTGCAGCTCGGCGAGATCACGTTCGCCGAGGCGTTCGCCGAGTCCTGCAACACCGCGTTCATCGGCGCCGCCCGCGACCTACCCGACGGCGCGCTGGCCGACGCCGCCGCCCGGCTCGGGTTCAACACGAGCTACACCGTCCTGGGCACCCCGGTGGCCACCGACCTGCCCGAGCCCCGCGACGGGGCCGCCTACGCCGCCCAGGCGATCGGCCAGGGCCGCATCGATGTGGCGCCGGTGCACATGGCCAGCGTCGCCGCCGCGGCCGCGTCCGGCACCTGGCGACAGCCCCACGTGGACGCGAGCGCCGAGATCGCCGAGGGCGAGGCGCTGCAGCCGGACACCGTCAGCCGGCTCGCGGGGCTGCTCCGCAGGGTCGTCACCGACGGCACCGGGACCGCCGCCGACGTCGCCGGCGTGGCCGTGCACGGCAAGACCGGCACCGCGGAGTTCGGCGACGGCGGCGAGCACGCCTGGTTCATCGGCCACGCCCGCGGCGTCGCGTTCGCGGTGCTTGTCGAAGGCGGCGGCTCCGGCGGGCAGGTGGCCGCGCCGATCGCCGCCGACTTCGTCGAGCGCCTGCCCTAACGGCCGCCGGTGTCACGTGCCAGGGCCCGTCGATAGGGTGCGCTTCCCCACACCCGGACGAACGGAGCTCGCGATGCAGGCCGACCGCACCGCCTCGACCAACTGGAGCGGCGAGATCAAGACCGGCACCGGGTCGGTGAGCCTGGACAGCTCGCAGGCGGCCGGCCCGCTGGACGTGTCGTTCGCGACGCGGGCGGGCGAGCCGGACGGCCAGACGAGCCCCGAGGAGCTCATCGCCGCCGCCCAGGCCTCGGACATCGCCATGGCGATGGCCAGCGCGCTCGGCTCGGCGGGCTACACGCCGGAGCGGCTGGACACCAGCGCGACCGTGACCTTCTCCATGGAGGGCGGCCCCCACATCGCCGGGGTGGCCCTCACCATCCGCGGGACGGTGCCCGGCATGGACGCCGACGCGTTCGCCCGGACCGCCGAGCAGGCCAAGGACGGCTGCCCCGTCTCCAAGCTGATCGCCGGCAACGCGGACGTCTCGGTGGACGCCGAGCTGGCGTAGCGCCCGTCTCGCCGCGCCCCGCCCACAGCCGCTCACGGCGGTTCGCGGGAACGCGCCGGCGGGCGCGGCACACTGCGGGGTCGTGTGCACCCCGCTGGCGGATGAGCTCCGGGAGACGATCGAAGTGAGCCAGGAAACGCTGCTCGACGACGCCAACGTCCGCGACGTCGACATCGCCGACCGCATGGAGCGGGCCTTCCTCGACTACTCCATGTCGGTGATCGTCGGCCGGGCGCTGCCCGACGTGCGCGATGGCCTCAAGCCCGTCCAGCGGCGCATCCTGCACGCCATGGGCGAGGCGGGCCTGCGCCCCGACCGGGCCTACCGCAAGTGCGCCAGCGCCGTGGGCGACGTGATGAAGAAGTACCACCCGCACGGCGACGCGGCCATCTACGACGCGCTGGTGCGCATGGCCCAGGAGTTCACCTCCCGCCTGCCGCTGGTGGACGGCCACGGCAACTTCGGCTCGGTCGACGGCGACGGCGCCGCGGCGATGCGCTACACCGAGGCGCGGCTGTCGCCGGCGGCGATGACGATGCTCGACGGCATCGACGAGGACACCGTCGACTTCGTGCCGAACTACGACGGCTACGAGCGCGAGCCGGTGGTGCTGCCCGCGCGGCTGCCCAACCTGTTGGTCAACGGCAGCTCGGGCATCGCCGTGGGCATGGCCACCACCATCCCGCCGCACAACCTCGGCGAGACGATCGACGCGTGCCTGCTGCTGCTCGACGCCCCGGACGCGTCGCTCGCCGACGTCATGGAGGCCCTGCCTGCCCCCGACTTTCCCACAGGCGGGCGCATCGTCGTCGACGAGGGGATCGCCGAGGCCTACCGCACCGGCCGCGGCACGATCACCGTGGAGGCGGTCGCCGCCACCGAGACCCGCTCGGGCGGCCTGCCCCGCATCGTGATCACCGAGATCCCCTATCAGGTCAACAAGGCGGCGCTGCTGGAGCGCATCGCCGAGCTGGTCAAGAACAAGAAGCTCGAGGCCATCCGCGACCTGCGCGACGAGTCCAGCCGCGACGGCATGCGGGTGGTCATCGAGCTCAAGCGCGGCGAGGATCCCGCCGCGATCCTGGCCCAGCTGCAACGGCAGACCGAGCTGCGCAGCAACGTGCACGTGAACATGGTCGCGCTGGTCGGCGAGGGCCAGGCCGCGCCACAGCCGCGGACGCTGTCGTTGCTCGAGATCCTGCGCCACTACCTCGACTTCCAGCGCGAGGTGCTCACCCGACGGACCACGTACCGACGGGACCGCGCGGCCGAGCGCGCCCACATCCTCGAGGGCCTGCTGCTGGCGCTGGCGCACCTCGACGATGTCGTGGCCCTCATCCGTGCGTCCGAGACGCCGGCGGACGCCCGCACCGCGTTGATGGAGCACTACGAGCTGTCCGAGGCCCAGGCGCAGGCGATCCTCGACATGCCGCTGCGCCGGCTGGCGCAGCTGGAACACCAAAAGCTCGCCGACGAGCTCGACGAGCTGCGGACACTCATCGCCGAGCTGGAGGCGGTTCTCGCCGACCCGACGCGCTTGGACGCGCTGCTGGCCAACGAGCTGCGCGCGGTCCGCGAGGCCCACGCCGACGATCGCCGCACCCGGCTCAGCGACCGCGCCGACGCCGCCGAGCCCGAGGCCGCCGGCGACGAGCGGACCGCCTCCGCCGCCCCGCTGGGCGCCCAGGAGGTGACGGTGTTCGTCACCGCCGCGGGCTACCTCAAGCCGATCCCACGCCGACGGATCAGCCCCGCCCACAACCGCGACCGTGATCCGGCGGTGAGCGTGGTGCGCGCCACCACCGACGACACGCTGTTGCTCATCGACGCCGACGGCGGCGGCTGGCGCGTCCAGCTCGCCGACGTGCCGGTGACCACGATGCGACAACGCGGCACCAGCCTCGGCCACCTCCTCGGCGACGCCCCGGACGCGCCGATCGCCGGGGCGATCGTGCTCAGCGAGACGGTCGCCTCGGTGGCCACGGTGTCCCGGCGCGGGATGGTCAAGCGCACCGCCAGGACGGAGTACGAGGGACGGGCCCGGGCGATGGTCGCCGCCGGCGTCAAGGACGTCGACGAGATCGTGGCCGTGGTCGGCTGCGCGGACGCCGACCACCTGGTGCTCGCCCACGACGGCGGACAGGTGATCCGCTTTCCGGCCGGCGAGGTGCGCCTGACCGGTCGCTCCGCGAGCGGCGTGGTGGGCGTGACCGTGCCCGAGGGCGGCCGCGTGGCCGCCGCCAGCATCCTTCCCGGCGGCACCGACGACGCCGAGATCCTGACGCTGACCACCGACGGGGCCGCCAAACGCGCGCCCGCGGACCAGTACCCGGTCCAGGGTCGCGGCGGCAAGGGCGTGCAGGCGGGCGCGAGCCCGTTGGCGTGGTGCGGAGTGGCCACCGACCTGCACGTGCCCACCGCCCAGGGGGTGGTGCTGTTGCGGCCCGCCCAGGTCGGCGCCGGCAAGCGCACCGCCAAGGCGGCGCCGGTGGTCGACGCCGTGACGGGACCGGTGGCCGCCGAGCGCCCCGCCGGCTAGCACCGTGGAGCTGGCCGACGCCGTCCGCCGCCGCCGGATGGTGCGCAACTACACCGGCGAGCCGGTGGATCCGGCCGCGCTGGAACGGATCGTGGGCCTGGCCCGCCATGCCCCCAGCGCCGGGTTCAGCCAGGGCCAGACGTTCGTGATCGTCACCGAGCCCGAGCGGCGCCGGGCACTGGCTGCCGCCTGCGACGAGCCCGCCTACCTCGCTCGGGGCTTTGAGCCGTGGCTGTCCCGGGCCCCGGCGCACGTGATCCCCTGCGTCGAGCCACAGCGCTACCACCGCCGCTACGCCGAGGGTGACAAGGCGAGCTCGACACCCCCGGCAGCGTGGGAGGTGCCGTTCTGGTGGGTCGACGGGGGGCAGGCGTTGCAGCTGCTGTTGCTCGCCGCCGTGGACGAGGGCCTCGCGGCGGGCTTCGTCGCCGTGGACAGCGGCCGGCTGCGCCCGGTGTTGGAGCTTCCCGAGGAGGTGGTCCCGCTCGGCCTGGTGACCATCGGCCATCCCGCCCCCGACCGGCCGTCGTCCTCGGTGGCGCGCGGCCGACGGGACTGGTCAGACCAGGTCCGCTGGGAAGCCTGGCGCCGCCCGGAGGCGTGACAGCCTCGCTCACCGCGTGCATAAACCACCGCACGGCTGAGCATCATGCGCAACATCAAGCGCGATGCGCAACGATGGAGTACGCTGGCGACCTGTTTGATCGCCCCAGGCCACGAGGGGGGCCCTGTTGGCATCACCAGAGGAGTTCGAGCACGAGGTTCCGCCGTTGGCGCCGGAGGGCGCCGCGACTCTGTCCGGCAGCGTGATCGAGACGACGCTGCGCCACAGCCGCATCACGGTGCTGGCACCCAGCCGCGTGGTGGTCGTGGGCGAGGGGCTGCGACTGCGCATCGATCGGGACGGCGTCCACCGCCAGCCGTTGCGCGAGGTGCGGCTGGTGCTGCCCATGCCCGACGACGCGATCACCGACCTCGACCTGCAGCGCACGCTCGCGCAGTGGGCCGGAGGGGGCGTCGGCCTCCATGCACACGAGCTCGTCCGCTCCGGCGAGGGCTTTGCCCGGACCCTGCACCTCACCGACGGCGAGGGCGTCGCGGCCACCCTCGACCTGCACAGCGGCCGGACCCTGGCCTGAGGGCGGCTACAGCCGTGCGCCGAGGGCGTCGATGGCGGCCTCGAACGAGGCGACGAACTTGTCGACGCCCTCGGCTTCCAGCTCTTTCGTGACCTGCTCGAGGTCGATGCCCTCCGCGGCGAGGGCCTCCAGCTGCGCCCGGGCCTCCTCGACGCGTCCGCTCAAGCGGTCGGCCACCGCCGCACCCTTGCGGACCGTCTCCAAGGTCGACTCCGGCATCGTGTTGACCGTCCGCGGGCCCGCGAGCTCCTCGACGTACAGCGTGTCGCGATAGGCCGGGTCCTTGGTGGACGTGGACGCCCACAGGGGGCGCTGCAGGCGCGCGCCGGCCTCGCGCAGATCGGCGAAGGCCTCCCCGTCGAACAGCTCTTGGAACACGCCGTAGGCCACACGGGCGTTGGCGATCGCCGCCGTGCCGCGCAGCGGATGGCCCTCGCCAAGCTGGGCGTCGACCTTCGCATCCACCCGCGACACGAAGAACGAGGCGACGCTGGCGACCCCGGCGACGTCGCCGCCGCCCTTGGCCAGGCGCCGCAGCCCGTCCATGTAGGCGTGGATCACCTGCCGGTAGCGCGCGACGCTGAACAACAGCGTCACGTTGACGTTGACCCCTTCGGCGATCAGCCGGGGGATCGCCTCCAAGCCCGGCTCGGTGCCCGGGACCTTGACCATCAGGTTGGGCCGGTCCAGCTGGCGGTACAGCAGCAGCGCCTCGGCGACGGTCTCCTCGGTGTCGAACGCCTTGCGCGGATCCACCTCGATCGACACGTACCCCGCGTCCCCGCCGGTGCGCTCCCACACCGGGCGGAACAGATCGCAGGCCCGGGCGAGGTCGTCGCCGGCGACGGCCCAGAACGCCTCGCGCGGCTCGGTGCCGGCCAGCTCGGCGATCTGGGGCGCGTAGGCCTCGTCGCCGCCGAGCGCCTGCTCGAAGATCGTCGGGTTCGAGGTCAGCCCGTCCAGGTCACCGGCCTCGACCAGGCGGTGCAGATACCCGCCCTCGTCCAGCCAGGACCGGCGGATCGCGTCCAGCCAGACTTGTTGGTCGAGCTGTTGGAGCTGGGCGATGGGCGAGGTCATGACCGTCCTTCCTACGCCGGCCCGCCACCGTCGGCCAGCAGCGAACGGGCCGTCCGGGCGACCGCGTCGGCGGTGATGTCGAAGTGCGGGTACAGATCCGAGGACGGCGCGGAGGCGCCAAACCCATCCATACCCACGTGCGCGTGCGAGAACCGCTCCCAGCCGAACGCGGCGGCGGCCTCGACCGACACCGTGGGCACGTCCGGCGGCAACAGCGCGTCACGCTGGCTGGCGGGCCGCCGGGTGAAGCGTTCCCAGCAGGGCATGGACACCACCCGGACGCTGGTCCCCTCGGCCGCCAGGGTGTCAGCGGCGTCGACAGCGACGGCGACCTCGCTGCCGGTGGCCACCAGCACCACGTCGGGTTCGTCGGCGTGCCGGACCGCGTAGGCGCCTTCTGCGACCCGCTCCGCGTCGGTGCCCTCCAGCGCGGGCACGCCCTGGCGGGTCAGCGCCATCGCGGTGGGCCCGTCGGTGCGGCCGAGCGCACACTGCCACGCGCCCACCGTCTCGGTGGCGTCCGCCGGGCGGATCACGTGCAGGTTCGGCAGGGCGCGCAGCCCCGCAAGCTGCTCGATCGGCTGGTGGGTGGGGCCGTCCTCGCCCAGGCCGATGGAGTCGTGGGTGTACACGTACACCGTGGGCAGGCCCATCATCGCGGCCAACCGCACCGGCGGGCGCATGTAGTCGTTGAAGATCAAGAACGTGGCCGCGAAGGGGCGGAACCCGCCGTGCAGCGCGATGCCGTTGGTGATCGAGCCCATGGCGTGCTCGCGGACGCCGTAGTGGATGTTGCGCCCGTCGAAGTGGCCCGGCTCGACGTCGCCGCCGCCTTTGATCGTGGTGTTGTTCGACGCCGCCAGGTCGGCCGAGCCGCCGACGAGCTCCGGCACCGCGTCGGCGATGGCGTTGAGCACCGCCTGGGAGGCCTTGCGGGTGGCGGTGGCCTCCTCGTCGAGGTTGGGCAGCGCCTCCAGCCACCCGTCGGGTAGCTCGCCACGCCAGCGGCGCTCGAGCTCGGCGGCCAGATCGGGGTGGTCTTGGCGATAGGCCCGGAAGCGCTCGGTCCACGCCGCGTGCAGCTGCTGGCCGCGCTCGGTCTGGTCGGCGTGAGCCGCGACGTCGGACGGCACGGTGAACGGCTCCTCGTAGGGCCAGCCGTCGTGGGCCTTGGCGCCGGCCACGTCGTCGGGGCCCAAGGGCGCGCCGTGCGCCGCCGACGTGCCGGCCTTGGTGGGGGCGCCGTAGCCGATGACGGTCGGCACCCGCACCAGCGTGGGCCGCCCGTCGCCGACCGCTGCCTGCTTGACGACCGAGTCGAGCTCCTCGAGGTCGTTGGCGTCGTTGACCTCCATGGTGCGCCATCCGTAGCCGGCGTAGCGCGCCAGCACGTCCTCGCTGAACGCCAGCTCCGTGGAGCCGTCGATCGTGATCTTGTTGTCGTCCCAGAACACGACGAGCCGATCGAGGCCGAGGTGACCGGCCAGGCTGCTGGCCTCGGACGACACGCCCTCCATCAGGTCACCGTCGCTGGCGATGGCCCACGTGCGATGGTCGACGACCTCGTGGCCGTCGTGGTTGTACGTCTCGGCCAGCATCCGCTCGGCCAGGGCCATGCCCACCGCGTTGGACAGCCCCTGGCCCAGCGGGCCGGTGGTGGTCTCCACCCCGGGGGTGTGGCCGTACTCCGGGTGGCCCGCGGTGTGCGAGCCGAGCTGGCGGAACCGCCGCAGCTGCTCGAGCGGCAGGTCGTAGCCGGTCAGGTGAGCGAGGGCGTACTGCAGCATCGACGCGTGCCCGGCGCTGAGCACGAACCGGTCGCGGTCCGGCCACGAGGGGTCGGACGGGTCATGGGCGAGATGGCGGGTGAACAGCACGTACGCCAGCGGCGCGAGCGCCATGGGGGTCCCGGGATGGCCGCTGTTGGCGGCCTCGACCGCGTCCATCGCCAACGCGCGGATCGTTTTCACGGCCATGTGGTCGAGTTCGTCGCTCACGGGTGGGTCCTTCGCTGATCGGGAGCGGTGGGGCGAGGCGCGCTCGACGCTCGACGCGGGCACGCCGTCGCACGCGTCCGGGGGGAGACGCTGCCGCCGCTTCATGGTACGACGCCGGCCTTCGCCTGGCGAACCGCCGGAATCGCCGGGCTTGTCGAGCCGACGGCGGGTCGCAGCGGCTCGCGGCCCCTCTCCCTACACTGTTTGCTCGCAGCAGCGGTGCGAGCGGCCACGATGTCCGCGCGGTGGCCGTTGACGTCCCCAGCCGAGGTGTGGTGCCGCGACGTGCAGCCCGAGCCGACCGCGTTCCGCCGACTGGCCGCCGTCACGCTCGGCGCCGCGCTGGCCCTGGTGGCGCTCGGTGGCGCGGTCCGAGCCACCGACTCCGGGCTGGCCTGCCCCGACTGGCCGGCGTGCTACGGCAGGTGGCTGCCGCCGGTCGCCGTGGACGTGTGGCTGGAGCACTCCCATCGGTTGGTGGCCGGCGCCGTGGGCCTGTTGATCGCGGCGCTGCTGGTGTGGGTGCTGCTGCGCCACCGCCACCGCCGCGACCTCGTCGCGGTGACGGTCGCCGCCGCGGTGCTCGTCAACATCCAGGCCGCGCTCGGTGCGGTGGTGGTGTTGCGGCTGCTGCAGGCCGAGCTCGTGACCGCCCACCTGGGGATGTCGTTGGTGGTCCTGGCCTGCTTGGTCCTGTTGGTGCGGTGGTCGTCCCCGTCGGCTTCGACAAGCCCGCAGTCCACGCGCGGGACGGGCACGCGTGACGACCGGGCGATCGCGTGGGGCGTGGCCGGCGTCGCAGCGCTGGCGTTCGCCCAGACCGTGGTGGGTGGGCACACCACGGGGGTCAACGCCGGGTTGGCGTGGCGGACGTGGCCGCTGTACGACGGCGCGGTCTTCCCGCCCATCCCCGACGCGGCGCACCTGGTGCACGTAGCCCACCGCACCGGCGGGCTCGTGCTGCTGGGCGGCGCCGTGGCGCTGGTGGTGGTGCTGCGCCGCCATCGGAGCCGCCAACGCGGCGCCGGGGCCTGGACCGGCAGCCACGTCTGGCTGGTGCGCGGGGCCGACGCCGTGCTGGCGCTCACCGTGGGCCAGATCGCCTTGGGGGTGGCCAACCTGTGGACGCTGACCTCGCCGAGCACGGTCATCCCGCACCTCGCCGTGGCGAGCTGGATCTGGACGCTGCTGGTCGCCCTGGCGGCGCACGCCGCCTGGCTCGCCCCCACCGACCGCCCTGTGCCCGCTGCGGGCCCGGCGCCGGCTCGATCCGAAGGAGCGAGAACATGACGGCGCTGGCGCACCGACCGTCGACCCAGCGGCTCCGGGAGCTGGTGGCGACCTACGTGGCGCTGACCAAGCCGCGGATCATCGAGCTGCTGCTGATCACCACCGTGCCGACGATGATCGTCGCGGCCGGCGGCTGGCCGGGCCTGGGGCTGGTGACGGCCACGGTACTGGGCGGGACGCTGGCCGCCGGGGCCGCGAACGCGTTCAACTGCGCGCTCGAGGCCGACATCGACGCGCTCATGGACCGCACCCGCGGCCGTCCGCTGACCGACGGGCGCGTGACCGTGCGCCACGCCCGGGTGTTCGCGGCCGTGCTCACCGCCGTGTCGCTCGGCGGGATGGCAGTCGTGGTCAACCCGCTCGCCGCGGGGCTGACCGCCTTCGCGATCTTCTTCTACGTGGTCGTCTACACGCTCGGGCTCAAACGCCGCACCGCCCAGAACATCGTCATCGGCGGCGCGGCCGGCTGCATGCCGGTGGTCATCGGCTGGGCGGCGGTCACCGGGCGGGTCGGCCTGCCGGCGCTGGTGTTGTTCGCGGTGGTCTTCGCGTGGACACCGCCCCACTTCTGGGCGCTGGCGCTGCGCTACCGCGATGATTACGCGCGGGCGGGCGTGCCGATGCTGCCGGTGGTGGTCGGAGCGCAGGAGACCGCCAAGCACATCCTGCTGTACGGCGTGCTGCTGGTGGCCGTCACCCTGATGTTCGGCCCCGTGGGCGAGATGGGGGCCCTCTACCTCGTGGCCGCCCTGGCCCTGGGCGGATGGTTCCTGTGGCATGCCGTCCGGCTGTGGCGCCAGGTCACCGAGGCCCGGGCCATGAAGGTCTTCCACGCCTCGATCATCTATCTCGCCCTGCTGTTCGTGGCGATGGCCGTCGACACGCTGGTGGCGCTCTGAGGCCTACCGCTTCGCTGCCGTCACTCGTCCCACCAGCGGAACACCGCGCGAGCCACCAGCGGAGCGCCGAGCCCCCACACCAGGATCGGCACGGCCAGCGCCAGGGACACGTCCGGTGGCGAGCCGGCGCCGTCGGACAGCAACGAGCCGAGCAGGGCCGCCGAGGGCGCCACCGGCAACGCCAGCGCCGGCGTCGACAGCCACGCCGGCAGCTCGGCGACGGGCACCACGACCCCGGAGCTGAGCAGCGCGAACACGAACACGGCGTTGACCACCGCCAACACCCGCATCGGCGGCAGCCGACCCGCCAGGGCCAGCCCCGCGCCGGCGCCGCCGGCGGCCAGCAACGGGATCACCATCACGACCACCCCGGCCGCGGCCAGCGGGCTGGCGGGCATGCCCCAGCCCACCACGACGCCGGCGACGGCGACCACGAAGACCTGCCCGATCACGATCACGCCCAACGCGGCCAGTTTGGCGGCGACCAGCTCGCCCCGGGAGAGGGGAGACGCGCCGAGTCGCTTCAACACACCGGCGTCGCGCGCGAAGGCGGTGGTGATCGGGACGGCCACGAACGACGCGGCGAAGACCGCCACCGCCAGCGCCGCCCCCACCAGCAGCGACGCCGGCTGCTCGCCGGCCGGAAGCGCCGGCACCGTCGCGGCCACCAGCAGAGCGGCGAGCGGGATCGCGAACGTCACCAGCAGGTTCTCGCCGTTGCGCAGCACCAGGCGCAGCTCCATGCGGGCCATCGCTCGGACGCGAACGGCGCGCGGCGCCGCCCGGGGGTCGGCCTGAGGGCCGGGCACCCCGGTCACGGCTGCTCTCGCTGCAGCTCGGCCAGGACGTCGGCCAGCCCGCCGGTGCGCACCGACTCGACCACCGCTCCCTGCGCGGCCAGCCACGCCGTCAGCTGCGGCACGAGCTCGGCGCCGGCGTCCACGCGCAGGCGACCGGCGCCGAGCCGCTCCACGCCGGTGTCGAAGGCGGCGGCCAGCTCATCGGCGTCGATGTCGCCGCGCACCGCCACCTCCAGGCGTTCGCCGCCGGCGGCGATGAGGGCGCTGGGGCGGTCGATGGCGGCCAGCCGCCCACGGTGCAGCACGGCAACGCGGTCGGCGAGCTGCTCGGCTTCCTCGCGAAGGTGGGTGCTCATCAGCACCGCCGCGCCGGCGTCACGCCACTGGCGCAGCACCGCCCACAGGCGCTCGCGGCCCGGCAGGTCCATGCCGCCGGTGGGCTCGTCGAGCACCAGCACGCCGGGGCGGCCCACCAGCGCCATCGCCACCCCGAGTCGCTGGCGCTGCCCGCCCGACAGCGCCCGCACCCGGCGGTCGGCGCAGTCGGTCAGGCCCACCGTGGCCAGCAAGTCGTCCACGGGCCAGGCGCCGGCGTAGAACGCGGCGTGCAGGGCGATCGCCTCGCGGGGGGTCACCGCCGGCCACACGCCGCCGTCCTGCAGCGCCACACCGCACAGCGTGCCGGTGCGCGACGGCTCCCGGTGCGGGTCCACACCCACGATGCGCGTGCGGCCCACGTCCGGATGGCGGAGGCCCACGGTGCATTCCAACAGCGTGGTCTTGCCGGCCCCGTTCATCCCCAGGACCGCAACGATCTCGCCCGGCTGCACCGTCAGCGAGACCCCGTCCACCGCCGGCAAGGAAGCGGAGCTGGGCCCGGATGACGAGGTGGACTCGTAGCGTTTGGTGAGGCGCTCAATGGCCACGGCGGGCTCGGGCAGGGCGGGGCTCCTCGCTCGCTTCGGGACGGGCGTCGCGTTGACACTCGTGTCAGCGTGGCGCGCCGGTCGCTAGGATGCGGCCACCGGCGCCGCATGCCGGCGTGATGGCGAAGCCACACCACGGCGCCGCAGTGAGGCTCGCTGCAGAGAGGATAGGTCGCATGGCCGCCACCGACGATTCGCGAGCGGAGGCCGTGATCACCGGTCTCGGCGCCGTCACCCCGTACGGGATCGGCGTCGACGCCTTCTGGGACGGCGTGCTCTCCGGGCGCAACACCGGGCGTCGCGTCAGCGGGTTCGATCCGACTGGCTACAACACGCAGATCGCCTGCGAGATGACCGACTTCGACCCGCTGGCCCACCTGCCCCGCAAGCTCGTGCGCCAGCTCGACCCGTTCGGCCAATACGCGCTGATCGCGGCCGAGGAAGCGCTGTTGGAGGCCAAGCTCATCGAGCCCGGCGACGGGGTGCACCTGCCGCTGGTCGACGGCGTGGAGCCCACCCGCGTGGGCACGATCGTCGCCTCCGGGGTCGGGGGCATGCACGAGATGACCAGCCAGTACGACCGGCTTCGCGACAAGGGCCCCACCCAGGTCCGCCCGTTCATGGCGATCGCCATGCCGCTCAACATGGGCGGCGGGCAGGTCGCGATCCGCCACAACCTGCAGGGACCGGCGTTCTCGCCCGTCAGCGCCTGTGCCTCCGGCACCGACGCGCTCGGGGTGGCCCTCGACATGCTGCGCTCCGGGCGTGCGGACGTGATCGTCGCGGGCGGCGCCGAGGCCGCGGTCAACCCGCTGGTCCTCGCCGGCTTCGCCGCCGCCGGGGCGCTCAGCCGCCGCAACGACGAGCCCGACCGCGCCACCCGCCCGTTCGACGTCGACCGGGACGGCTTCGTGATCGGCGAGGGCGCGGGCTTGGTGGTGCTCGAGACGCCCGAGCACGCCGAGGCCCGCGGCGCGACCCCGCTCGCGCGGCTGAGCGGCTACGGGCTGGCCGACGACGCCTACCACACCACCGCCCCCTCCCCGGAGGGGATCGGGGCGGCCCGGGCGGTCCGCCTCGCGCTGGCCGACGGCGGGCTGACCCCCGACGACATCGACCACGTCAACGCCCACGGCACGTCCACGCCCACCAACGACCCCGCGGAGGCCGCCGCGCTGCGACAGGTGTTCGGCGACCGGGTGAACGACCTCGCCGCGACCAGCACCAAGTCGGCGATCGGCCACCTGCTCGGCGCGGCCGGCGGGATCGAGGCGGTCGCCACCGTCAAGGCGATGCTCGAGTCCTGCGTGCCGCCCAGCCAGAACCTGGACAACCAGGACCCCGACTGCGACCTCGACGTCGTCACCGGCAGCCCCCGGTCGAAGTCGATCAACGCGGCGATGTCGGAATCGTTCGGCTTCGGTGGCCACAACTCGGTGGTGACGTTCCGTTCGGCCTGACCCACGCCCAGCCCGAGCTACGGCCCAGCCCGACCCGTGGGCCATCCCGACCCACGACCCGGCCCGACCCACACCGACACGGCGAGGAGCGATCTCGTGGGCGACACCGTCGCGCTGCTGTTCCCTGGCCAGGGAAGCCAACAGCCCGGCATGGGTGAGCCCTGGCGGGACCATCCGGCCTTCGCCCGATGGGCTGAGGCCGACGCCGCCCTCGGCGAGGACCTGACCCGGTTGGCACTGTCAGCCGACGCCGACGAGCTGCGCCGCCCGCGGGCGTGCCAGCTCGCGCTGTTCGTCCACGGGGTGGTGCTGGCCGACGCCTGGCGAGCCGAGGCCGCCGAGCTGCCGGCGGCCCTGGCCGGCCACTCGCTGGGCGAGTACGTGGCCCTGGTCGCCGCCGGGGCGGTGGGATTCGCCGACGCCCTGCGGCTGGTGGAGGTGCGCGCCCGCGCCTGCGAGGACGCCGCGAACGCCGACCCGGGCAGCATGGTCGCCTGCCTCGGCATGGACCGCGAGGAGGTCGAGGCCGCCTGCGCCCGCGCCGGGGCGCACGTGGCCAACGACAACGCGCCTGGCCAGATCGTGGTCGCCGGCAGCCCCGCCGCGCTGGGAGCCCTGGAGGTCGAGCTGGCGCAAGGTTCGGGCAAGATCCGCGACGTGGCGGTCGGCGCCGCCTACCACAGCCCGCACATGCGCCCGGCGGTGGAGCCGCTGCGCGCCGCGCTGGCCGAGACCTCGTTCGCCGACGGGCACCTGCCGGTGGTCGCCAACATCGACGCCATCCCCCACACCGACGGCGACGGCTGGCCCCGCCGGCTCGCCGACCAGGTCGTGTCGCCGGTGCGATGGCGCGAGACCGTCGAGCGGTTGAGCGCCGACGGCGTCACCGCCGTGGTCGAGCTCGGAGCGTCGACGCCGCTGTCGGGGATGGTCAAACGCACCGATCGCTCGCTGACCCGCTACGCGGTCACCGCCCCCGACGACCTGCCGGCGCCTGCGTAGCGGCGGGACACCCACCAACCGAAAGGGGCCACCGTGAGCCGAGCACGCTCTGAGTGGGCGCTGGTCACCGGCGCCTCGAAGGGCATCGGCGCCGCGACCGCCGAACGGCTCGCCGCCGCGGGCCGCCACATGCTGATCGGCTACGGCGGCGACAGCGACGGGGCCGAGGCCACCGCCAAGACCTGTCGGTCCCACGGGGTCGAGGCACGCACCGTGGCCGCGGACCTGCGCACCGACACCGCCCCGCTGATCGACGCCATCGACGAGGTCGGCGGGGTCGACGTGCTGGTCAACAACGCCGCGGTCAGCCCGGACGGCCTGGCGATGTCGCTGTCCGACGACGACTTCGCCGCCAGCCTCGACGTCAACGTGACCGCCGCCTTCCGCCTGTCGCGAGCGGCGCTGCGCGGCATGGTGCGCACGCGGCACGGCCGCATCGTCAACCTCACCAGCGTCGTGGGCCTGCACGGCAACGCCGGCCAGACCGCCTACGCCACCAGCAAAGCCGGGGTGGTGGGCATGACCAAGTCGCTGGCGCGCGAGGTCGGCAAGCGCGGCATCACGGTGAACGCGGTGGCGCCCGGCTTCGTGGTGACCACGATGACCTCCCACGTCGATTTGGACGAGATCGTCGAGCGGATCCCGCTGGGCCGGGTGGCTGAGCCGGGCGAGATCGCCGCCGCCATCGCGTTCCTGTGCGGCGACGATGCCTCGTACGTCAACGGGACCGTGCTGCAGGTCGATGGCGGGCTGTTCGCGTGAGACGGGTTGTGGGCTCTGATCCGAAGGGGTGCGTGTGACGACCGGGTTGATGCAGTTCGCCCACACGGCCGTGGCGCCGGGAGTGGTGCGGTGGATGCGGCCGACGGTGGAGGGCACCGGCTACGTTCCCATGGCCGGCCCGGTGATCCTGGCGTCCAACCATCGCTCGAACCTCGACATCGTGCTGCTGGCCGCCGTCTCACCACGGCCGGTGAACTATCTGGGCAAGCGCGAGCTCGCCGAGCAGAACCGCATCGGGCCGGTGCTGGTGCAGCTCGGCATGGTGCCGGTCGACCGGGGCCGGGGCGATCGCGGGGCGCTGGATCAGATCGCCGCGGTGCTGCGGGCCGGCGATGTGGTGGGCATCTTCCCCGAGGGCACCCGGTCGCCGGACGGTGCCCTGCACCGGTTCCGCAGCGGGGCCGCGCGATTGGCCGCCCAGACGCAGGCCCCGGTCGTGCCGGTGGGCGTGACCGGCACCGAGGGGTGGTGGCCACGGCACCAAAAGCCCCAGATCCGCCGGCGGCCGGAGCCGCACGAGATCACGATGCGCTTCGCTCCGCCCCTCGATCCGCCGTCCGACGACCCGCGCGAGCGCCGCGAGTTCACCGCCGCGCTGCACGAGGCCGTCAGCGCCCGCACCGACCAGCCGCAATCCGACACGTTCGCCCCCATCTCCGCGTGACGCCCCGGCCGCCAGCCGCCGTGGCGAAGGGGACGAGAGCCGCCGCGCCCGGTGGGCGCCGGGCGGTCTCGGTAGCGTAGGCGGCGTGACCGCCGCGCCCATCGACGCCGTCTCCACCCGCCGGCTGACCCTGCTGCTCGGCGGGCTGGTGGCGCTGGCGATCATCGGCTCCTCGGCGGTCGCGGTGGCGCTGCCGGCGCTGGGCGCCGAGCTCGGCTTGGACGTCGCCGGGCGGGCGTGGGTCCTGGCGTCCTTCGGCCTGACGTTCGCCCTGGCCACCGCCTCGTTCGGGCGCCTGGCCGACGTCACCGGCCTGCGCCTGCCGCTGCTGGTCGGCGTGGGCCTGTTCGCCGTCGGCTCGATGATCGCGGCCGCCGCCGGCTCGTTCGGCGTGCTCATCGCCGGGCGGCTGGTGCAGGGCGCCGGCGCCGGCGCGATCCCGGTGCTGGTGACGGGGCTGATCAACGCCCGCTTCCGCGGCGCCGCCCGGGCGCGGATGCTCGGCGGCATCGGCGCGATCGTCAGCGTCATCTCCGGTTCGGGCCCGCTGATCGGCGGAGCGATCACCCATGTGCTGAGCTGGCGGGCGGTGGTGGGGCTGCCGGTGGTCGCGGTGCTGTTGATCGCGCCCGTGGCCAAGCTCGCCCCGCCTCGTGGCACCGACGCCGACCATGGACTCGACGCCCGTGGGGCGGCGTTGGTCGGGGTGACCGTCGGCGGCGTCATGATCCTGCTGCAGGCCTCCGGCGGCGGGCTGGCCGCCCCCGTCACGGGCGGAGTCGCGGCCGGCACCGTGGTGGCGGCTGCTGCTCTGGCCGCCCACGTGCGGGCACGTCCCCACGGCTTCCTGCCACGGCGGCTGCTGGCCGACCCGCGCCTGCGGCGGGCGTGTGGCGGGGCGTTCGGGATGCTGGCCGCCTGGCTGGTGATGCTGTTGGCCGTCCCGTCGCTGCTGGCCGCCGCCCACGGCTGGTCGCCGCTGCTGATCGGGGTGGCGATGTTGCCCGGTGCGGCCGTCGGGGCGGTCGTCGCGCGAGCCGTGACCACGCGCGGGACCCACCTCGATCGGGGCCGGACGGCGGCGGTGCTGCTGGTCGTCGGTGCTGGCGGGCTCGGCCTCGCCGGCGCGGTCGGCGGCGAGCCCGTCCCCTTGATCCTCGCCTTCGCCATGGTGGCGGCCTGCTTCGCCGCCGGGCAGGTCGTACTGCTGGACGCGGTCCCGA
Organism: uncultured Actinomycetota bacterium; assembly: GCA_964418395.1. Taxonomy (GTDB): domain Bacteria; phylum Actinomycetota; class Nitriliruptoria; order Euzebyales; family Egibacteraceae; genus QS-5-72-10. The sequence continues at coordinate 731 of CAYQMQ010000012.1, read as the reverse complement.
CCCTGGTGCCGGACTCGCTGCGAAGCGGCGCGGTGGGGTTGTTCAACCTGACGTTGTTCACCGGCGGCGCCGTGGGCTCGGCGGCCGCTGGCGGACTGGAGGGCCTCGTCGGCCTGCGCGGCGCGCTCGCGGTGCTGGCGATCGTGCCGCTGGCCGGCGCCGTGGCCGCCCGCGGCGTCACCCGCGACCGGGGCTCGCCGGCATCCTCCCTAGCGCTACCATTCCTCGCCGTTGATGCGCACTCGTCTCCTGCCGCTGGCACTGGTCGCGCTGGTCGTCCTGGCCGCCTGCGAGACGGACGGCACCGACGACGCGGACGAGGCCGCCGACGATCCCGTGGTCGTCGACGAGCCCGAGCCGGCCGACGAGCCCACCGCCACGCCCACGCCGACCGGCGACGCCGAGCCCGATGACGCGCCCGTCGAAATCGTCGCCGACGTCACCGTCACCGGGCTCGAGGTCCCGTGGGATCTGGTGTGGGCGGACGAGCAGGCGTATGTAACCGAGCGCGACGCCGGCACGCTGCGGTCGGTGGATCTCGACACCGGCGACACGCAGGTCGTGGACACCTTCGATGTCGATCCGGCCGGCGAGGGCGGGCTGCTGGGCCTCGCGGCGCACCCCGACGACGCCACGACGCTGTACGCCTACTACAGCTCGGCGGCTCACGGCGACAACCGCGTGGTGCGGTTCGCCCCGGGCGAGGCCGACGACGCCGAGGTGATCATCGA
>CAYQMQ010000011.1:0-19703 GCA_964418395.1 uncultured Actinomycetota bacterium | reverse complement strand
GGTCGCGCGGGCCCGCGAGCACGAGCCCATCGCCAGCGACGATGTCGAGGCGGCCCAACGCCGCATGGCGGCCCAGCAGCCGGCACGGACGATGACCGACGCCGTGCGCGCCTACGGCCAGCACGAGGCCCCATGGGCTTACGGGGGCCTGTGGCTGGACGGGCCGCTGTTGATCGTGGCCTTTACCGACGATGTGGATGGCCATCGGCGGGCGCTGCGCCAGCGGGTGGCCCACCCCGATCGGCTGCGGGTCACCCGGGTCGCCCACCCCCTGGCCGGCCTCGAGGCCCGCCGCGAACGGCTCGCAGCGCTGCGCGACGACTCGCGGCTGGGCAACGCGCTGCTGGCCTACTGGACCGTCAACGTGCGACGCAACCGCGTCGAAGTTGGCGTGGTGGCCGACAGCCCGGCCGCCCGCGACATGTTGGCTAGCGAGCTCGGTGCCGGCTGGGTGTGCGTGCGCCCGCAGGCCGGTCCGGGCCGCCACGTCGAACCCGGCGGCGGTGCCGCCGACGTCGTCGATGTGCCCACCAGCGAGATCGCCAACGGCGAGGAGGCCCTGTTCACCGGTGGGGTGTTGCGCGGCGACGCTGACCTCGACGGCGGCTGCGTGTGGGTCGACGACCAAGACGAGCGGGTCGCGATCGTGTGGCCGCCGGGCTTCGGCGCCCGCTTCACCGGCCACGGGGTGGAGCTCGTCGATCACACCGGCGCGGTCGTGGCCCGAGAGGGCGATCAGCTCCGTCTCGTCGGCGGTGGTGGCCACCCCGTCGACTCGGACGATCGGTGCATGTTGGGTCAAGACTCGGTGTTCGTCGCTGGCAGCGTCACCACACGCAACTGACCCGGCGTCTCGCCCACGCGACGACAAGGGCCGCCTCTCTGCAGACAAGGAAGCATCACGGTTCCGTGGAGGCCACCGGCTCCCGTCCTCTGCGCGCATCGTCCGCACTCGCCGGCTCCCGCGGCGGTGAGTAGACCGAACTCATCCAAGGACTCGCTGGCCGCCTCGAGGGGGCCTAGCGACCGGCCGCTACCGCCGAAGATCTAAATACCTGTGAGTCGGCTGGGAGTGCGGGGGCGAGTTCGGTGAGCAGGTGGGTGGCGGCGGCATGGATCCGTTCTCGTCCTCGGTTAGTCAGGATGGCCACCGGCTGGATTTCGAGGGTTGCCCGGTCGTCGGTGGTCGTGTAGTGCCAGGTGGCGACGACGCGTCCGTCGAGGAGCACAGTGGGGCGGATGTAGTCCCGTTCTTGGACGGCCTGGCGGTCGAGGTCGCCGAGGAGGCGGGTGCGGTCGCGGTAGGCCAACAGCACGGCGTCCCACCAGGGAAGCAACGCTACTGGGATGTGGCCGTTGGTGGCGTTGGCGGGTGCGTCGGCGAGATCGACGAGGGGGGTGTCGTCGGGCCCGCGCCGCGTGACGAGCTGCTCGTCGAGCGCGGTGACGGTGCCGCGGAGTTCGCGGATGCCCAGGCCGGACCAGGCGGCGATGTCGTGGATGGTGGCGGGCCCGTAGGCCGCCAGGTGGGTGCGCACCAGCCAGCGGCGGCCGGCCTCGGCGTCGCCGGCGAGCCAGCCGCGGCTTGTGAGGTCGCCGAGCCAGACGTCGGCGCTGACCAGGCGCACCTGTCGTGGGGCGTGCCAGGCGCCCGACTCTGGGGCGTTCACGGTGGGCACCACAAACCGGGTCGCCAGCGACACCGCCGCCGCGTCGGGCAGCAGCCGGGCGGCGCGGCCCGACAGCCGGCCAGCGATCTCGTCGCGGCGGCGGGGCGCGTCGGCGGCCTCGGCAAGCGCGGTGCGCAGCCCGTCCACGTCCTCATTGGTGGGCTCCCAGCCAGCGTGGCGGCGAAAAAGGCGTCGCAGGGGCCAGTCGAGGGCGGCGCGCACGTCGGCGTAGTCCTGGGCGGCCAACAGATGCAGCGTGCCGCGCAGCAGGGTGGCCTTGACCAGCCGCCGGTCGATCAGGGCCGTGTCCAGCTCGGTGCAGACCGTGGCGAGGGGCCGGGTGCTGCGCGCGCGCAGCGCCAGATGCGGCGACGGGCAATATTGCGCCTGGGGCGGGCCGGTGTTGCGCACCAAGTCGACGATCTCGGCGTCGGCCGGCTCGATCAGCTGCTGGCGAGTCAGGGTGGCTTGCCGCAGCGCCCGCGTCGTCACGGTTGCATCGTCCATGCCCAAGCCCCGCTAAGTGCGCCTCATCGACAGTCCGTCAGGGGCGGCGAACGATATCGCCTCCCCCGATGGGCCCACCCCGCCTGCCGAGCCGCGTCCGCCACGCCGCGTGCCACCGGGTGGGCCTCCTTTCAGGCAGCGACTCCCATCCATTGAGCCATGAGGCGTAGGGTCACAAGCTGGGCGGCGCGACAACCGCTGGGCGAGCGGGACGCCCATCGGCGCTCAGACGGTCCAAAGGGAGTCGATCGAGTTAGTCGACCCGCTTCAAGAACCCAAGGGTTCGGTCCATCACGAGGTCAGTGGCTGTCGGATCATAGTCATCCAGGCTGGAGTCGGTGAACAGATGCGCCGAGCCGGGATAGACGTACAGTTCTGCATCGTCGGCGGTGCGCGCAAGCTCCTCGACGACGTCGAGCTCGCTCCACTCGTCTCGGTCCATGAGATGCAGCTGCAGCGCGACGCCGTGGGGCCAGCCCGTCGCGAACGTAGACGCCGGCACGCCACCGTGATACAGCACGGCGCCCCGAGCGCCGGGTCGCGTCTGGGCCAGCTTCTGGGCCGGGAGTGCCCCGAGCGAAAAGCCGGCGTAGACAGCCTCGGCTGACAAGGCTTCAGCTGCACCCTGCCCGCGTGCGATGAGCTCGTCGAACCCGATCTGTTCGGCGTGGGCGACGCCTTCATCCACCGTGGCGAACGTCGCCCCCTCGTAGAGGTCGGGCACGCTGACCTGGTGGCCGTGGGCACGCAGCTGGCCGGCGAAGGCCACAACCCCGCCGGAGAGACCCTGAGCATGATGGAACACGATGATGTCGACCATCACGCCTCCCGTGTGGGCGGACAGAACCGGGTCAGCGTCAACCTACCGGTGGCAAGTGACCCAGGAAAGCAAGAATCGTCTGGGACGGCCGGGTTGAGGTCTTCCTAGACCGCGCCGTTCGCCGACCTCGATCTCAACGACGTCGGTTTTCCCTCAAAGTGGCCGCAGGTCCCTCACGAGACGTGGTCACCATCGCCGCCGAGCAGCCCAGTGTCGTACGGGTCGACCGCTACCGCTGATGCCCGCTGCCTGCAGTTTCGGTGGTTGGGCGACGAGCCACGAGCCAGGCCATGCCGTCGGCTTCGCCGTCGGTGATGATCTCAAGGGATCCAAACGCCTCGCGCAGCTCGCCCGGGCGAGCGCGAAAGGGGCCCGGGCCGGCGTCGACTTCGCTCTGGACCGCGATTGCCAACAGGCCACCGGGTGCAAGACGATCAATGATGGCCTGATCGAGCCGGGAGTCGCGGAACAGGTGAACGAAGACCAGATTGACCGGCGGGCCGTCGGGAAGGCCGTCATCGAGATCGACCACTGAAAAGCGACACCGATCGGCCACACCCCAGCGAAAGGCAAGCTGACGCGCGAAGCCGATCGCTACCGGTGATACGTCAACGGCCCACACCTGCATGCCGCGGGCAGCGAGCCACACCGCCCCGCGTCCCCGGCCGCAGGCGATCTCCAGAGCCTGGCCGTCGGCGGGAAACAGATGCTCGACCGTTTCGAACACCGGCGGCGCAGGCGGATGGTGTTCCGCTACGGATGCCACGCCTTGTTCGGCGTAGCGGCGGTCCCAGTGGCGGCGGTCCTCCTCGCTCACCCCATCAATCCCAGTCTTGACCCATCCCATGCCGGGTTGGAGTTCTGCGAGCCGAGGCTTCTGTCTCAACCATCCCAACCCCTGTGTTGCAATGTGCGACGTCGGCCCTCTGCGCGCAAAACCGGAAGTCCAGGGCCCGCTTGCTGGGTGATTAGCACGCAGTACAGGCATGCCGTGTCCGCTGATCGCTCGGATGGTGCCGTGTCTGGATCGTGTTGTAGAAACGGCGGGTTTTGAACGCCTCGCTTCGCCAGGAATCACCGCACCGGCTCGCCGGCCTCGACGTCCCACAACCGGACCGTCTCATCACTGCTGGCGGAGGCCAGCCGGTCGCCGTCCGGCGACCACGCCACCGACACGACTCCGTCGCTGTGGCCTTGCAGCGGCTGGCCGACGCCTTCGTCGGTGCAGGCAGCCGCGGCCAGCAGCACCACCACTACCAGCGTGGTCATCAGCACGGGCCGCACTGGTCGCCTCCTTGCTCGCGCATGCAGCACACAGCGGGCCGACCCGACCCTGCATCCAAGGAGAGACACCAACCAGGGCGTCTGATACAGCCACCAGTAAAGAGGTCGCACCCGGACTGGGTGGTGTTCAGGCTCGGTTGGCCGGCCGATCGAGCCCCTGCCTGGCCGGCCCCGGCGTCGAGAGCGTGCCAACTACCTCTCACTTGCCGACCTCCGGGTGGGCCGGCTCTGTGCGCGGGCCGCTGACGTATCAGCGGCCTGGCGAATTGGATCTCCTGAGTGGTAACCGAAAGCTGCGCTTGGCGCAGCCCGGATGGGCACGGAGAACGCGACACCCGCGGTCTTGGGCTGCTCCTGGTCAGGTCGGCCACCACCGCCTTGACCAGAACCGTCGCCTCCGGCCAAAAGATCCCGGCCTGCTAACCGCCCCAGACCGCCCCCGGTCCGTACACGCAAGTCGGAACCCCAGAAGCCGTGGTGTGGAACCGGACAAGCACCAGCCCACAAGACCAGCAAGAGAGAATGGCTATGTCGCATGCGCTGCTGGTGGTGCTCATCGTGGCAGTGGCCGCAGCCTGCAACGGGACGGCCACCGTGGGCGACGTTCTCACGGAACGCATCGATGACACCCGGCTCGAGATCGAGGTCGTCGAGGTGCACGACCCCGCCGAACTCGACCCTGAGGACGACCATGCCGAGCCGCCCGCCGAACTCGAACCTGAGGACGACTACCCCTCCCTTTCGGACGCTCGGCTCATCGCCGTAGAGTTACACCTGCGCAATGTCGGCGACAATGTCTACGACGGTGGGGTTGGGCCGGGGCCCGCTACACGAGTGACCAGCACCGATGGAACGGAGCGCCCAGTGCACCTCATCCACGCGGGCTACAGGCTCCAAGGTGTCTCCGTGACCGAGTGCGAGGCCTTCTCTGCCCTGACGCTAGCGTCCGGAGAAACCCACAACGGATGCTTGGTCTTTGGCCTGGAGCCCCGCGAGGACAGTGGCAAACTCGAGATGTTCCACCTCATGCTGGAGGGCGAAGGCGCGCGTCCGCTGTGGTGGCAATTGAATGACTAGCGGGAAGGCCGGGGCCACTACTAGACGCCGACGCGTTCATTCTCGGAGTCACCGCAGGGCTCGGGGGAGCGATGTCGATGCTCCGGCCTGGGGGCAGAGCGTCCGGTTCATGCGTTAACGATCCCCGGGCGCCGTTTACCCCGGTGGCCAAGAGGAGAAGACCACCTCGAAGATCGGCGCGGTCGGCTCCCAGCCGCCCCGCCAGTTCACCGACGCCGCGACCTGTACTTGGTTCGTGGATCGCTGCTTCCCTGACCGGGTCGTGGCCGGCGAACCTCGCTGGTCGCGAATCGAGTGTTCAGTCAACGGAGGCGGAAAGTCGCGTCTGCGGGCCACAATTTCTTGTTCACCATCCAATTCGGTGAGCACGAGGCCACCCACCAGTGCCAGCGCTACCGGCCACAACCTGCGGACTCGTTCGCTGACCATGTGTGGGACTCCCTAGGTTTACGTTTCGTCGCCCCGAACAGCCAGTCATGGAGCTGGCGCTACACCGACGCGCCGGCGTGGCGAGCCATTCGCGGCTTGCGGTGGGCATTAAATGTGGGCGAGCACGCGGCTCACAGAAGGCTGTCAGTTGCTGGGTCGGTCGAAGCGGGCAAGGCCACCCGACGTGGCGATCCATACGGCGTCGTCACCGACCGCGACGGCGCTGAGCGGAGGGTGGGGCACGCCGTCGGCCACGTCGTCAATACCGAGTGTGGTGTGGGTCGAGTCGTGCAGCCAGGCCAGCCCGTCGCCGGCGATCCACAGGGCGCCGTCGTGAACGGTCAGATCGAGGGCGAGGGCGTTGGCGAACGACGCCTCGATCTCACGCTTTGCGTCGGCAGCCAGTGGCTCGGTCCACTGGTGCCCGTCGAAGCGGGCAAGCCCGTGGCGGGTGGCGGCCCACACGGTGCCGCCGTCGCTGACCGTCACTGCGCGGACGGGACGGTCGAGCAGTCCTTCGGCGGCGTCATGGGTGGTCCATTGGCCGTCGTCGAAGTGCGACACCGCCCCTGAGGGGGCGGGCGACTCGTCGACGGTGACTCGGGAGGCGACCCAGGGCGTGCCCTGGTCGTCGACGGCCACGTCGTTGGGCGCGCCGGGCGGGGCGTCGTCACCGGTCCAGCTGGTCCAGGTCTGGCCGTCGAAGCGGGCGACGCCGCGGACAGTGTCGCCGACAGCATCGGTGCTGCGCACCAGCGGGGCTCCCATGGTCGCCCACACGGTGTCGTCGTCGGCGACCGCGATCGCCGACACCTGCCCGAGGCCGTCATCGGCGGTCCAGCTGGTCCAAGCCTGGCCGTCGAAGCGGGACACGCCGTTGGGGGTGCCCGCCCAGACGGTGCCGTTGTCACCCACCGCCAGCGACATGGCGCCGTCGGCGGCGAGGCCGTCGTCGCTGGTCCAGCGCGTCCACGTGTCACCGTCGAAGCGGGCCACGCCGGCCGCGCCGGCCGTCCACACGTTGCCGTCGCCGTCGACGTCCACCGCCAGCACGGCCCGACCGGGCCCCGTGTGGGTGGCAAAGCTGGTCCACGTCCCGTCGGCGAATCGGGTGACCCCACCGGCGGTGTGGGCCCACACCGTCCCGCCGTCGACGCTGACCGAGCCGACCAGATCGTGGGGCAGCCCGTCGTCGCTGGTGTGGGTCGTCCACGTCTGCCCGTCGAAGGCCGCCAGCCCGCCGGCGCCGTCGACCGAGTCCGCCTGGCGGACGGGCGCCCACACCGTTCCGCCGTCGTCGACCACCGGCTCCATGATCATCTCGAAGGGCAGCTCGCTTGCGGCCACCTCGGTGGTCCACTCGGTGCCGTCGAAGCGCACCAGCGCATGCTCCGGAACCGAGAAGGACTCGCTGGCGGAGGAGCCGTCCGGCGGCTGCGTGCGGGCGAGCGCCCACACGCTGCCGTCACCGCCAGTGGTCACCGAGGCGACCCGATCGCCCGGAAGCTCGTCGGAGGTGCTCCAGGTCGTCCACTCGCGACCGTCGAAGCGAGCAATGCCCGCCTCACCACCCGGGTTGTGACCCGCGGTCGTCAGTGCCCACACGGCGTCGGCGCCCACCGTGACCGAGCGCACATGGCTGTGGGTCAGCCCGTCATCGCCGGTCCACGTCGTCCACCCGTCGCCGTCGAAACGAGCCACCCCGCTGGATCCTTCCGGCCCGTGCGGGCGCGTGCCCACCCACACGTCACCGCTGTCGACCGCGAGCGAGGTCACCCACGAGGAGGGCAGCCCGTCGGTGACCGTCCAACTCGTCCACCCGTCGCCGTCGAAACGAGCGACGCCGCCTTGGGCCCGACCGGGATCGCTCGCGCGGAACGCCGCCCACACGTGTCCGGCGTCATCCATGGCCAATGCCACCGCCTCGCCGGCGGGCACCTCGTCGCCCGCCGGCCACGCCGTCCACCTGCCGTCGTCGAAACGGGCGATGCCGCTGCCAGCGTGGTCCGCCGACGGCGAGCGGGTCGCCACCCACACCGCCCCATCGTCGGCCACCGCCAGCGAGCGAACCGACTCGCCAGCGATCTCGTCGGGCAAGGCATGGCGCTCGTAATCGCCGCCATCGCCGTCCCAACGCACCAACCCCGCCGCCTCGGTGCCCACCCACACGTCACCATCGCCATCGGATTCGATCGCAGTGACCGCATCCGGGTCGGCAAACCTGGTCCACCGCGCCGCATCGCCAAGCGCCGGCGGTGACCGCGTCACCGCCGACACCTCACCGCCGTCATCCGAAGCACCGGACCCACCGGGCCCGCCGGCATCGTCACCGGCGATCACACCGACCACCCCCACCGCCGCAACCACCACCACGACAGCAACGATCAGCCACCCTAGGCGGCGAACGCCCCTACCACGCGACCCCCACAGCCCCTCACCCTCGCTCTCGGCAGCCATGGGCGCACCCCCCTCGCCCGGAATTACCTTGCGCGTTATCAAGGAGAGCTACGTCACCGGCCCCGTGATACGTCGACCTCGGCGGCTGACAGACGCGAACCGCCCCAGAACACCACACCCTCGACCGGTCGCAAGCGTCGCCTGGCCGCTCTTCCCAGAAAAGGACCAGCCGAAGTCGCAACACCCCCGTCGACCCTACCCACCCCGACAGGCGCCGAAGACCCGAATGCGGCCTCTCGCCCCGTTGCCATCCCAACAGCTGTAGCGCGACAATGGCCGTTGGAATCACCCAGCGTCGCTCACGGAGCCCGCCAGCGACTCCGGCCTTATGCGCGCAAGACCGGAAGTCCCGGCAGGCGCTGGGGGTGCGTAGGCCCGTATTGTCGGTCGACGATCCCGCTTTTGCCCGGCGAGGGTTCAAGGGAGAACGTGGAACAAGATTTGGCCGGGCCGGCGTCGGGACAGTCCGAGAGTCAGAAGTAGAGCCCCGACGGCAGCCATGCTGCGGGTGGCCTGTGCCAGCCGGACAGGAAGATCGGGCCACCCGCCGTGACCGTCAGGCCCGCGGTCAGGCAGGGCTCGACGGCCCAGTTCTGCTCGGCGGTGACGAAGTGCACGGCGACGTGTTCGCCCGGCTCACTGTGCACGAGTGCCCGAACTAGCAGTGACCGGGCGGTGGCCACGTCGTCTGCGCCCAGCATGGCCGGACGGCCCGCCTGGCCGGTGACCAGCCAGCCGCGATGCCCGGAGCGGTCGATGACATGCAAGCGCGTCGGCGCCCCGTGTTCCAGCATGAAGGCGACATCCTCGGCCCGACTGGAGCCCTGGCGCAGACGCGTGTCCACGTCGGCGACCAAGTCTAGATCGTCGACGGTCCCGTCCCGACCGGCCACGTCGCCCGGCAAGGCGGTGCGGTCCACCGTGCCGGCCAATGACACGCTGGGATGCAACGCCAGGTCCAGGGCCGCATACCGGCGGATAGCGCGGGGATCCCGCGACGAGAGCACGAGCCATATGTCGGCTCCCGTCCCATACGTCATCGCCTGCTCGATCAGCGCGCGTCCGACACCCCGGCCCTGCGCCTCGGGATGGACGAACAGGGTCGCCAGTCCCCACAGGCGCCCGCGCCGCATCGCCACCGCGAACCCGACCGGCCCCTCAGCCGTATCAGCCAGCCAACACCCAGCCGGATCGGTTCGGGTGAATCGCGCCAGTGCGCCACTCTGCCGTTGCCACCGCTCGGGCGTCGGCGGCTCGTAATCCTCCCCAGCCTGAGCAGCCCAATCCGCCGACGCGGCCACCTGGATCGCCACTGCAGCCTCGACATCCTCAACGGCCATGCGACGGATATGGACGGGCGCAGCCACACCGAGCAGGCTACCCGACCGCCTCGTCGACTCGGGAACGTACGACGGCGGCGAGTAGCAGAGCTCATGGGTCGTTGAAACGGTCCAGCGCCAGAAAGCCCGGCGGGCAGGGGAGGCGACTACCGCGCGGGGCGCCCGTCGATCAGAAACCTATGACATAGCGTAAGATTTCCTGCAACGACCCTGTTCAGCTCTCTGCGCGCAAGACCGGAAGTCGTGGGGCACTCCCCCCTGGTGTGAAAGGTTAAGTCCGTAGCGATCGACGCGTCTCAGGCTGTGCGGGGGCCCCGGGGCAGTCGGCTGCCCGCTCCCACGCTGGGCTCGCCCTGGGATCGGTTCTGGAGTTGTGGAACCGTCGAGGAGTCAGAGACGTCCAATGTTCTAAGCGACGAGAGCGGGAAAGCTATGAGGACGCGCACTGTGCTGACGGCGCTGCTGGTCCCCATAGTGCTTGCGGGCTGTGGCATGTCGGACCACGAGGCGCCGCGTTCTGGCGAATTGCCACCTGTGATCCGAAGCTCATCCACCCAGTCGTCGACCGACGAGCCTGCCGACGCGGCGCGCACGGTGGAACCAGCGCACTGTCCGCCCAATGCGAACTGTCTGCCTGCCTTCGTGCTGGACGGCGTCGAGTACGCGCTGACGCCGACGTGCGAGCCGGCGGCGGCCGATGCCGTCGGCGACGCCCTCGACGTCACCGAACCTGATCCGGCCAACGAACGGGTGCCGAAAGCGATCTATGAGCTGAAGCAATTCCCGGTGTCGACCGGCGTGGCGGTGGATTGGGACTGTGGCCAGCGCGCGTTGGCGATGCCGGCTGAGGACCCCGCCGGAGCCGCCGCCGCTGTCGCCCGCGCCCGGCTGCGCTGCGAGGCGCTGGCTCACCCAAAGCCTGGGCATCGGTGCGACCGTGGTGGTGATGCGCGCTGGCGCGCCGGCGATAGCTGGTACGAGTTCGCGTTCGCGCCCGTCCCCGAAGCCGTCGAAGCGGCCGATGCGGCCATCGCCGGCGACAAACGCCGGTGGCGGGCCGATCCGGTGGCGGTGGCAACCCGCCGCTACGAGTCCGAGCGGGCGTGCACCGACGGCGACGGCAACGCCTGCCCGCTCGAGGTCGACGTGACCCGCGCCGACGACCGAGCCGTCGTGCAGGGCACCGCCCACCCCTTCCCGCACGTCACCTGGGACATCACTATCGTCGTCGAGCGGCTCGGCCACCACAGCTGGTGGACCACCGCCATGACCATGGAGCCGCGCGACGCAGCCTCGTGAACGGCAAGGCTCGGAGCGCCGCAACCCAGGCCTCTGCGAGGCTGGGGTGGCATGACGTTCTCTGTTGTTGCTCGCTGCCCGTCCACTGGCCGGTTCGGGGTGGCGGTGGCCAGCTGCGTGGTCGCGGTCGGCTCGCGCATTCCCGCTGTTCGCCCCGGCGTGGGGGCCGTGGTGGTGCAAGCCGGTGGCTGGCTGCAGTGGCGCCAGGCGCTGTTGGATCTGTTGGATCGGGGGCTGACCGCTGACGAGGCGACCGCGGCGATCATGGGCTTGTCCGAGCACGACGACTTGCAGGTCGCCGCCGTGGGCGCCGCCGGTGACGCGGTTGCGCGCACCGATGCCGGCTGTGGGCCGGCTGCCGGCCATGTGGGCGGCGGGCCGGCGTCGGCGCAGGCCAACACCATGGCCAGCGACGACACGTGGCCGGCGATGCTGGCCGCCTACGAGGCGGCCGACGAGTTCGCCGACGGGCTGGTAGCCGCCCTGGCCGCCGCCGACGCTGAGGGCGGCGACTTGCGCGGGCGCCAGTCTGCGGCGTTGCTCATCGCCGGCGCCGACCGGGGGCAGCTTCCCACCGGTGACGCCGACGACCCCACCGTGGACCTGCGGGTCGACGATGCCACCGACCCCGTCGACGAGCTCGCCGGACTGGTGGAGGTGCATCGCGCGCAGCGCCACGTGATCCGCGCCGGCATGGCCACCGATGACGACACCGTCCAGGCCGAAGTGCGCCAGGCCGCCGACCTGGCCCCGGCCGATCCGGTCTGTGCTCCCGTGGCCGCCATCGCCTTGGCGCTGCACGGCCGGCTCGACGAGGCCCTCCCCATGTTGGAGCAGGCCGTCACCGTCAATCCGGCCACGGCGCGCTGGGCTCGCGCTCGCGCGGCGCGCGCCGGCACCGATGATCCGAACGCGCAAGCCCTTCTGGACGAGCTTGACCGCCTCGAACGCCCGTGAGCGAGCCCACTTGCCGCTTCTGGCACTGGTCGTTGACCCCCTGAGCCCGTCCGCCCAAGGCCGCAAGTTGGAGTGTCTTTCGCAGGTCGTAGGGTTGAAGTGTGGGCGGCTTCTACACTGGGGGCAGGAGGTTGCGATGGCATTCGAGCGGATCACGATCGATCACGACAAGATGGGTGGCCTGCCGTGCATCCGGGATCTGCGCATTCCGGTCAGCGCCGTGGTGGGCCAGCTCGCCGCCGGCCGCAGCATCGACCAGATCCTGGAGGACTATCCGGATCTGGAACACGACGACGTGTTGGCCGCTTTGGAGTATGCCGCCGCGGCGGTCCACGAGCGCGAGCTGCCGTTGACCGGTAGCCGTTGAGGCTGCTACTCGACGCCAACCTGTCATGGCGGGTCGCGGAGCTGTTGCGCGGCGAGGGCTTCGAAGTCGTGCACGTGCGCGAGCGCGCCATGCAGCACGCCGATGATGCCCCGATTCGCGATCTGGCTGTTGTCGAGCGGCGCATTCTGGTGTCGGAGGACACCGATTTCGCGGCTTTGCTGGCTTATTCCGGTCGTGACCGTCCCTCTCTGGTGTTGTTGCGATCTGGTGATCCGCTCACGCCCGATGAGCAGGCACGTCGTCTGGTCGACACGCTGCCGGTGGTCGAAGCTGATCTCGCCAGTGGTGCGATCGTGGTGATCGAACGCATGCGACTACGGGTGCGCCACCTGCCGATCAGCGGCGAAGAGCCGATCGGCGGCGAAGACGACGCATCCGCGTAGGAAGCGGACAGCTTCCCGAGTTGGTCGGCGTGGCGACTAGTTGCCGCCGGCGAGGTATTGGGCGATGGCATAGGTGGCGTGGCGGTTGAGTTGGTTGCGTGATCGGTCGTAGCGTCGGGTGGTCTTGGGGTCGTCGTGGCGGGCGAAGTCTTGGACGTCGCGCAGGCTGATACCTGCGTCTAAGGCGATAGTAATCGCTGAGTGGCGGAGGCTGTGGGGGGTGATGCGCCGGTCCACTCCGATGCTGGCACACAAGAGCCTGACGAGGTATGCCACGTTGTAGGGGGTCATGCGCCGCTGGTCGCGGTTGCGCAGCAGCGGGCCTGATCGGCGGCCGTCAACCGCGCCGGCCACGGCCTGCACGGTGCGGGGAGCCAGGGCGATCACGGCCGGTTTGCGGCCCTTGGTGGTGGCCGCCCGCAGGGTCAGGGTGTGGTGCCAGGTCTGTTCGCCGAGGTCGTCGACGTTGATGGCACACATCTCACCGACGCGCAGTCCGTTGAGCGCCAGCAGGCACGCGCACGCGTAAGCGCTGCCGCCTCGGCGGTGGGCGGCGTCGAGCCAGTCGGTCATTTTGTGGCGCGACAGCCCGTTAGCGCTGGACTCGCCGGAGCGACGTGGCCGCTGCACTCCGTCGACGGGGTTGGCGACGAGGTGGCCTTCCTGCACCGTCCACCGCGAGAAGCTCGACACCGTCGATTGGTGTTGATAGATCGTGTTGGGCGCATGGCATGCCCGTTCCATGTGGCGGGTGTAGGCCTCCACGTGGCCACGGCCCACGGGCCGCGGGCTCGACGCCGGCGACCGCGAGCCAGGCGAACCAGTCGGTCAGGTTGGCGCGGTAGTTGCGGCGCGTGCTGGCCGACGGGAACCGGCCCACGAACGCGGCGATTAGGCTATCGGTCGGAAACTCGGCTGGGAAGTGCGGGGTTGTGGGCATGGTGACCTCTCGAATGAACGGAACTCGCTGTCCCGTTCCCGTCTGATCAGACACCACCAGCGCACTCTCGGCTATCACCAATTCCTGGGAAGCAGCCGTGGGTCATCGATATCGGCACTTTGGGACGGTCAAAAACGGGTGATTGACCCCGTAGGACTGAGGTGTGTCTGACTTAATGCAATGATCGGCCGCGGATTCACACCACATGGTCAGGGCCGTTTTGGGTTGCGGTTGCGATGGTACTCGATGCGGGCTTGGCGAGCTCGGCGCATGCCGTTTTGGCGGGCGGCGCGGATGGCGGGGCCGCGCCCGGCGTGCTCGTCGGCGGGGGTGACATAGCCGATGCCGGCGTGCAGGCGAACGGAATTGTGGAATCGTCGGCAGGCGTCGAGCTCGGCTTGGAGCTCGGCGGGGTCGGTGAGTCGCTGCAGGTAGAGGTGTTCGCCCTTGACGTGGCCGAACAGGCTCTCGATCCACGCCTGGTCGGTGGGGGTGTGGGGACGCCCGTAGTGGGTGGCGATCAAGTGCAGCGCCATGAACGAGCGCGTGTCGCTGCTGGTCATCTGCGGACCGTTGTCGCTCCAGGCCAGCAGCACCGGCGTGTGGGTGCCATCGGCGCGATCCGGTGGGATGCGCCCGTCGATCCGGTCGGCGATGGCCTGCATCAGCCCGTGCGCTTCGAGCCCGCGGGTGAAGGCGACCTCGACTTGGGTGGAGGTCTCTTCGGCCGAGACCACCGTGGCTACCCAGTAGCGCGAGACCACGTCCATGATCGCGGTGTCCGCGCGCCCGGCGCGGGTGAAGTGGGTGGTGTCATAGATCCAGATCTTGTCGGGCTCCCACGGCAGGCCGTCGAGGTCGGGTAGCGCCACCGCCGCCGCCGGGGTCGCCGGCGCCGGGGCGGGCAGATCCACGCCTTCGTCGTCCAAAACCCGTCGCACGCTTGACGGCGAGGCCCAGAACCGCCGGGTGTAGCTGCCGCGGTGGGCGAGCTTGCGGTGGGAGCGGTCGACGTCTTTCCACTGTTCGGCGACGGCAACGATCTCGGCACGCTCGCCCGGCATCAGCGCGTGCACCGGGTTACCCCCACCGGCCTCGTCGTCCAAACAGCCGCTCTCGGCGCGCTGGCGCCACCGCCACACCCGCGACCGGCCCGGCTTGGATTCCGCCAATGCCGCCATCGCCCCGGCCTTGGCGGCCTCGCGGATGCGCACGATCGTCGAACGGTCCACCCCGTAGGCCTCGGCGGCCTCGTTCTGGCTCATCTGGCCAGTCATGAGATTCAGCCAGATCTCGTACTTCTCCGCCGCGGTCAGCCGGCGCCGGCGGCCCCCACCCTTGCTGGACTTCTTCGAGGCCTGGTGCTGCGTGCCATGCTCGGGCATGATCCACCTCTCCTGGTCGGGACTGGGCGCCCCGCCATGTGGTGTGAATCTACACCGAATCCCTTGCACGCAGTCAGACGCAAACCAGGACTGTCAAGAGCTGCTAAAACAGTCCAAAAACTAATTCAAAAAAAGATTCACTGTGCACTCTATCCCGAGGCTTTTGGGTGGATCTCTTCGACACGACCCACCAGCAGAAACAACGCTCTGTTTCACCCCAACAACGAAGCCGGGTTCGCCATCGCTCCACAGCACCCAACGTGAACTAGCTCCAGACCGGCCGACCTCAACACTATGCGCGCAAGGCCGGAAGTCCAGGGCCGGCTTGTTGGGTGATTAGCACGCAGTCGCGGGGTTGGAGATGGGGGCCTGTCGGTGGCCCTCGGTGCGTAAGCATCTTGCCCGGCGCCGGCTTACCGAGCGCCACGCAGGCCTGGGGCTGTTGACATGGGATCCACGCTTGCCCGTCGATTCGTACACCACCGCCCCGATGTCGACTCGCACAGCGGCCCGCTACGCGCAGGGGCGGCGGTCGTGCTGACCGACCCGGTACGGTGCGTGGCCATGGAACTCGTCGATCTCGAGCCCAACGATGTCCGCCTTGCGGATGTGTGGCCCGTGCTTCAATGGCTGCGCGACCAGCTCGCCATCGCCGATCTTGAGGCGCGTTACGCGTCCGGCTATCCCGACGGCTATCGCCTCACCGCCGGCTACGACGACCGCCGCTGCGTCGCCGTAGCCGGGTGGCGCATTATCACCACCTTTGCCCACGGGCGGTTTCTCTACGTCGACGACCTCGTCGTCGACCCCCAAGACCGCAGTCGCGGCTACGGCGCGGAACTGCTGGCCGCCTTGGAGGCCCGAGCTGGCGAGGCGGGTTGTGAGACGATACGGCTCGATTCGGGGGTGCAACGCCACCAGGCCCATCGGTTCTATTTCCGCGAGGGCTATCACATCGCCAGTTACGCCTTCGCCAAGGAACTCGGGAACTGAAACCACGGGCGTGGTGCGCCGGTTGATGCGCCCAGCGACAACAACGAGCTCACCGCAACGCGAGGACGCTTTCAAGCTTTGATTGTGGCGGCAGCCGTGGGGGCTGGCGAGACGCCGAGGGGCCGAGGCGCGGTTTTAGGTGACCGGCCGGGAATGGTGTTGGCCGATCTGATCGCTTTCCAGCCCCCAGGAGATGATCCGCTGGGGGTGGATGCGGATGAGACCATCGAGCGCCTCGGCGGCGCCGCGGACGAGGACGGCGCGCGGGTGCCAGGGCGGTTGGACATCGTCGATGACGACCGCGGCGCGGCCGTTGCGAGCGATGTTGCGGTATTTGTGGGTTCGTTCGAGGGCGATGCCGGTGATGTCGATGGCGTCGTGATCGGGGTTGTAGGCCCATCCGGTCGGGACGACGTGGGGGTCGCCGTCGGGGTCGACGGTGGCCAGGCGGGCCAGCTTGAAGCTGTCATCGTGCAGGAAGGCGAGCTCGGTGTCGGTAAAGGCCGTCATGGGGATGCTCCTTGGCCGGTTGCTGCGGCGGGAGATGCCGGATCGGGGCTGGCGGCGTCGGTCGCCCTGGCGTGGGGGACGGTCAGCCCGCGGCGATGTGGCCGGGCGGCGTCGCCCTGGTCAGGGTGGGGATGAGCACGCCGGTGACCGCGAGGTGCATCGCCGCAAGCGCCACGGTGGCCGGGGTGGTGACGGCGGCTGGTGGGCCCAGCAGCGACAGCATGAGCACCGCGAGCGCGGTCCCGGTCCACACGCGGCCAGCCCGAGCGGTCACGCGCTCGAGCAGCGCCACCAACCCCCATCCGGCCAGGCCGGCGACGAGGCTGCTTGCCACCACCGCCTGCACGCCGACCGGCTGCGGCTCGGCGTCCATCTCGACCAGCAGCTCGATGCCGAGCACGGGGTCGGCGACGGTCCACACGGCGACGGCGGCCAGCACGGCGCCGGCCACGCCGAGCGCCCGAGCCGCACGGGTCCTGGCCCTCGATCGGGTCGTGATCTCGGTCTGGTGACGATCAGTTGGGCCCAGCAGGTGCATGGCGACCTCCTCGTAGCAGATGTATGCGCAAGCATACGAATGTTTCCATGCGTGCGCAAGCATTATCCTGTTAGGCTGGCGGTCATGGACCAGCCGGACTGGGGCGAGCGAGCCGACACGGTCAACAGCCCGGTCGAGGAGCCCCTTGCCGTCGAGCGCGCCGACGGGCTCAAACACCTCCCGCCGGTGCGAGCCCAGGCGTTTCTCGGGCTGGTGCGCGCCGGCACGGCGCTGTCGCGAGATCTCAGCGCCCGCCTCGAGGCCCGCCACGGCCTGAGCCTGCACGCCTTTGAGGTGTTGTTGCACTTGGCGGTGTTCTCCCCGGAAGGGCGGCTCGGGCTGAGCCAACTGGTCAAGCAGGCTCCGTTGAGCCAAAGCCGCGTGTCGCGGATGGTGGCCCGCCTAGAGGCCGACGGCCTCGTGGTCCGCACCGATGCCGCCGACGATGCCCGCGGCGTCGACGTCTCCATCACCCAGACCGGACTCGAGACGTTCCGCCAGGCCCAAGAGAGCCACCTGGCTGACCTCGACGAGCGCCTCTTCTCCCGCCTCACCTGGGACGAGATCGCCCGACTGGCCACCATCACCCAGAAACTGCTCGCCGACAACACCCCCTGATGTGACCCGGCCGTCTCCCCCTCGGTTACACACCTGGGTTCCACCATCCACCGGCTCGAACACCACGGTCGGACCACCATTGCAAATCACCCAGCGTGGCCGACGGTGCAGTCAACGACCTCAATCTCTTTGCGCGCAAGACCGGAAGTCGAGGACCCGCTTGCTGGGTGATTAGCGCGTAGTACAGGCATGCCGTGTCCCGCTGATCGTCCCGATGGTGACGCCTCCTGAGGCACCCGTGCCGTGTTGCAGAAACGGCCGTTTCTGCACACCCGACTTAGGCTTCGCCTGCGGTGTGCAGCGCCTCCATGGGCTGGACGCACCCCCCCCTTAACATCGAACACATGAACAACGGTCAACTTCGCGTCCGCATCATCGGTCAAGCACCCCAGCCTTGGGGGCCTACGCAAAAGAACGTGCAAGCGCTGCAGGCTGCGCTGCAGCCCCAGCTGGACCGATTCGCCGAGGCGGCCAAGTTTTTTGAGCAGTGCAAGCCTGACCTCTCGCACCTGACTGCTTTTGACACCGGGGCTATAGCGGATACCACCGAGGCGCTCAAGCCCGTTGAAACACTGCCTGAGGTGATCCGCGAGGAGCACCAGCGGGATCGCGAACTCGTCGAACCCCACCCTTGGCGTGAGCGTCTCCTGGGCGGAGGAGTGACATTGGCGGTAATTCTGATCGCTGAACTACTGCTCTCGCTCATGGGCTAGGCGCAGGAAAAGCGCGCCGAGGCCGGGCCTGCGATTGGCGACCGCCGGACGGGCCGTCGGCTCCGCGCGCCGCAAAGGCACGGGGCGCGACCCTCCGAACGATCGCGCGCGCCCGCCACGGCAGCCGGTGCGGGGGGCTCAGTCGTTGAGGACGATGCCGCTGTGCACGGCGAGGCAGGGCACCGCCTCGCGGAAGGGCACACCGTCGAGGCGCTGCACCAGGTCGACCGCCGGTGTGTGGCAGCCGCCGACGTGCCGCGACGCCTTGCCGGGTGTGGCTGGGAAGCTGGGAGGGTCAGGCCGGGCCGATGACGAGGTTCTGTCGGGCCTCGCACAGCCCTTGCACTGGCCTGCCATTCAGCGCTGGAGGTATCACGCCACTTCGCGCTGAGATTCGCAGGTGGCGGGCTCGCCATCGTCGGCAGGCCTCGTTCGAAGGCCTCCTGTCTGCGACGTGAGGGCGGCGAGCTGTGACGTATCAGCGCGCGGGGTTTGCGGCTCGTCTTCACAAGACCTGCGCCAACCGGATGTCTCCTTCATGCGAGTTCACGGGCTGCCCAGTTGGCCGTGGCGGCCCGGGAAAGGGGAGGCCGATGACCGGCGATCGCGACGACCCCGACGAGGTCCGTGGACAGCCGGAGGGATGGTTGGGTACCGGCGGCACCCACAAGACGGTCTTCGGCGTGCAGTGGAGATCCCGACCGCCGCTGGGCGGTCCCCGTCGCGAGGGCCAGCCCACACGGAGCGTCGCCCAGCAGCTGTGGCGCGTCGCGCTGGGCCTGGCGGGCCTGGTGGCGGCGCTTGCTGGGGTAATCGCGGCGGTGATGCTGCTGACGGGACAATTGGGGTAGTGCCATCGGCGCCGTCGCGACATCCGACGTCGCCGTACATCCATACCGCGCCCACCCGCGAGGTGCTGGGCGCCCTGAATCCGGGCGGGAGTGGGCGAGTGTCTGTCCGCGAACGATGGTTCGTGCAACTGTCACTACGTAGAACGAGCTACAAGGCTACGGTCGAGGCGGGCGACGACGATAGTGTCGCTCGGGCCGGCCGCGCGTCGAGAGGGTGCCGACTAACCTCTCACTTGCCCGGTATTCGAAAACGACCGGTTTTGAACGGCGCGCTTCGCCGGGAATCAGCGCACTGGCTCGCCCGCCTCGACGTCCCACAGCCGCACCGTCTTATCCCAGCTGGCGGAAGCAAGCCGGCTGCCGTCGGGCGACCACGCCACCGACAAGACCCCGTCGTGGTGGCCTTGCAGGGGCGGGCCGAGCGGCTCGCCGGCCTCGACGTCCCACAGCCGCACCGTCTTATCCCAGCTGGCGGAAGCAAGCCGGCTGCCGTCGGGCGACCACGCCACCGACTGGACCGGGTCGTTGTGGCCTTGCAGGGGCG
>CAYQMQ010000010.1:0-19983 GCA_964418395.1 uncultured Actinomycetota bacterium | reverse complement strand
TTGCCGGGTTGGGACGGCGGGAAGGTGCGGGTTGGGACGGCGGGAAGGTGCGGGTGCCGAAAGGGTACGGGTTGGGACGGCGGCAGAGTAGTGCTCGCTGCTGGCCGATGTGTGTGGAGTCGGGAGAGGGGCAACGTGGGCGGCGTTCAGCCACCCGTCCGGAAGAGGAGCGCAGCCATGGGCCTTGCAATCGTGATCCTCATCCTCGCCCTGCTGATCGGCGGCATCAGCCTCGCCGTCGAAGCGCTGTGGTGGATGGTCATCATCGCTGTCGGCCTGGCGGTGCTGAGCGCCGTGCTGGGCTTTCTGCGGCGCGCATGACCGACCGCCGTCGGGATGCTGACCACGTATCCTGGCGGCATGCTTCCACCAGATGACCAGACGGGCCGGCCCGATCCGGTCGCCGGCCGCCGTACGCTCTCGCCCGCCGCGCCACCGGCGCCCGAGGGGGCGCGGCGGCGAGTGTTCATGGTGGACAACTATGACAGTTTCACCTACAACCTGGCCCAAGAGCTCGGCGAGCTTGGCGCGACGGTGGAGGTGGCCCGCAACGATGCCGTGGCTCCCGCTGACATCGCTGCATGGCAGCCCGACGGGATCGTGATCTCGCCGGGCCCGGGTGGGCCCGAGGATGCTGGGGTGTCAAACGACGTCGTCCGACGGTTTGCTGGTGAGGTGTCCGTCCTGGGCGTGTGCTTGGGCCACCAGTGCATCGCGGCGGTGTATGGAGGCACGATCGTGCGGGCCCCAGAGCTGGTGCACGGCAAGACCAGCGAGATCCACCATGACGGGGCCGGCGTGTTCGATGGCTTGCCCAGCCCGTTCTCGGCGACCCGCTATCACTCGCTGATCCTGGACGAGGCCACCTGCCCAGCGGAGCTGGAGGTCACCGCCCGCAGCGGCGACGGGTTAATCATGGGCCTGCGCCACCGGACGCTGGCGATCGAGGGCGTGCAGTTCCATCCTGAGTCGGTGCTCACCCGGGTCGGCATGCAGCTTTTGGGGACGTTTTTGCGCTCGTTGCCCGCACCGGCCGCCGCGGTGTAGAGCCGAGGGAATACGTCCGGATCCGCGGGCGCCCACGCCGGCTCGCGCGGGAAGGCCGGTGCGGGCGGTGCGATCTCAGGGCAACGCGCTGCTGCCGAGCGGGTCGATCGAGCCGTCGCTCGGTTGGGCGCCGCCGGGTCCACTTCCGAGAGGGCCGTCGTCTTCGCCGTCGCCGCCGTCGCCGTCGGTGTCCGGCTCGGACGGGCCCCGGGAAACGGTGATCGTGACATCGGTGCCGCGCTCCACCTCCTGCCCGGCACGGGGCGACTGGCGGATGACGCGGCCCTCTTGGACGTCGTCGGAGAACTCCCGGATCGTCTGACACTCCAGGTCGGCATCGTTGATCCGGTTGCAGGCGTCGCGCTCGGTGCGGTCGACCACGTCGGGTACGGACACGGGCGGCTCACCGCCGGAGACCACGAGGTCAACCGTCGACCCCTCCGCGACTTGGGCGCCGCCCGGCGGGCTGGTGCGGATGACGTCCCCTTCCGCAACGTCCTCGCTGGGTTCGGTGCTGGAGTCGCCCGGGTTCAGCTCGGCTTCTTCGAGCGTCTGTCGCGCTTCGCTCTCGGTCATCCCGGACACGTCGGGCACCGCGACTTCTCCCGGGCCGGCGGAGGGGATGAGGGTAATCGTCGAGCCGACCTCGGCCTCGGTTCCCCCGGGCGGTTCGGTGCGCACCACCTGGAGGGGGTCGAGCTCAGCGTCCTCTTCCTCCGGGCCGATGTCGGTTTCGAAGCCGAGCTCACGCAGCCGCCCTTGGGCTTGATCGAGGGATTGGCCGCGCAGGTCAGGGATCTCGACGGTCTCGGCGGGGGTGGACTCGAGGAGCCCCATCGCCAGAACCGCTGCCGCGCCCAACGCGATGAGGATGAGGAGGATCAGCACCACGTAGGCCCCTGCCCGGCCCTTGCGTGGCGGCGAGGCCGGCTCTTCGACGACCTCGTACTCGTCGGCATAGGGCAGGGCCTGGGTTGCGCTGCCGAGCGCGGCGGTCTGCTCGTAAGCGGCGAAGCGTGGCGGGGCGGCCACGGGCAGACCGGAGATGGCGCGCTGCAGGTCGGCGTTGAAGTCGCGGGCGGTGGCATAGCGCTGGTTGGGTTGCTTGGCCATCGCCCGCAGCACCACCGCTTCCAGCTCGGGAGTGACGTCGTCCGAGACATGGCTGGGCGCAGTGGGATCCGCCGACACGTGCTGGTAGGCCAGCGCGACCGCGGTGTCGGCGTGGAACGGCTGGCGGCCGGTCAGCAGCTGGTAGAGCACACAACCGAGCGCGTAGACGTCGGTGCGGCGGTCGACGTCGTAGCCCTGGGCCTGCTCGGGGGCGACGTAGGCAGCCGTGCCGAACACCGCGGCGGTTTGCGTGGCGTCCTGGGCATCCACGGCGCGCGCGATACCGAAGTCGGTGACCTTTACGGTGCCGTCGTCGGCGATGAGGATGTTGCCGGGCTTGATGTCGCGGTGGACGATCCCGCGCTCGTGGGCGTAGTCGAGTGCGATCGCCGCGTCCCCGATGATCTCTGCGGCTCGGTCGGGCAGCACCCGTTCGGCGTCGATCACGTCGTCGAGCCCGCGGCCGGCGACGTACTCCATGACGATGTAGGGCCGCCCGTCCGATTCGCCGGTGTCGTACACCGCGACGACATTGGGGTGGTTCAACGAGCCGGCGTTTTGGGCTTCCCGCGCGAAGCGGCGGCGGAAGGCCGGATCGCTGGCATAGCGCCCGTGCAACAGCTTGATGGCGACTTGACGTTCCAGTTGGCGATCGTAGGCCAGCTGCACGTCCGCCATGCCTCCCGAGCCGATCAGCCCGCGCAGCTCGTAGCGGTCGCCGAGCACCTGGGAGGTGGCGCCGCTCACGCGGCGGGTTTGATCGGCGTCGCTCACGCGGCGGGTTTGGTCGGCGTCGGAGATGCGGCGGGTGTGGTCGTCGCTCATGGTGGCTGGGTGCCTCGCGGGTCGGTTCGGTGGCTTTCGGGGGGTCGCGTGATCAGCCGCTGGTGCCGAGAGCGGCTCGCAGCACATTGCGAGCGATCGGGGCGGCGACGCCACCTCCGGTCGCGCCGGCGCCGGCGGACCCACCCTCTTCGACGAGCACGGCTACGGCCACCTGGGGATCGTTGGCGGGGGCGAAGCCGGTGAACCACACCGTTGGCCCCGCGCTGCCCTCTCTGGTTTGGGCCGTTCCGGTCTTGCCGGCCACGGAGGTGCCGGGCAGCTGGGCAGCGGTGCCGGTGCCGGACTCGACGACGCTGACCATCATGTTACGCAGTGCGCCGGCGGTGTCGCGGCTGATGGCTTGCGAGTCCGATTGGCCGGACGGGGTCAAGGTCGAGGCGCCGAACTCGGCGAGGACGTCGCCGCGCTCGTCCTGGACCGCGCGCACCACGCGCGGCTCGACCAGGACGCCGCCGTTGGCGATGCTGGCTGAGACCATCGCCATCTGCAGCGGGGTGGCCCGCACGTCGAACTCGCCGATGGCGGCCTGGGCGGTCTGTGGGGGGTTGAGCTCCTCGGGCATGTTGCTGGCCAGCGGGTTCGGTAGCTGCTCGATGAGCTCGGCGTTGAACCCGAAGCGCTCCGCTTGCTGGATGAGGTCAGCCTCGCCGACCTCAAGCCCGATCTGAGCGAACGTCGTGTTGCACGACACCCTCATCGCCTCGCTGAGGGAGATCTGGCCGCCGCCGGTGCATGGGCCGCCGCCGAAGTTGCCGATCGTGGCGTTGGTTTGCGGCAAGGCGAGCCGGGCCGGGTCATCGAACATGCGGTCCGGGGACATGCCCGACTCCAGGCCGGCGGCCGCGGTGACCAGCTTGAAGGTGGAACCCGGCGGATACCACTCGCGGATGACCCGGTTCAGCAACGGTTGGTTCGGGTTGTCGTCCAGCTGGGTCTTGTAGTTGGCGGCCTCGCTCGTGTCGTGGTCAGCGAGCCGACCGACGTTGTAGCTGGGATTCGAAGCGAGCGCGAGGATCGCGCCGGTGCGCGGCTCCAGGGCCAGGACGGCTCCTCGCTGGCCGCCGAGGCCTTCCATCGCGGCACGCTGCACGCGCGGGCGCAGCGTGGTGACCACGTCGTCGCCCGCCCTCTCCCGACCGGCGAGGAAGTCGGCGATGTTGCGGCCGAATGCCTGCGGGGTGCGTCCGGACAGCTCATCGTTGAACGACTTCTCCACTTCGGTCCGGCCGTAGTTGACCGAGTGGTAGCCGGTGGCGTGGGCATACAGCTCCCCGTGGGGATATCGGCGGCGGAAGCGCAGGCGCCCGTCCGTCTCTTCGCTCTCGGCCAGCACCGTCTCTTCGTCGTCGGCGAGGATGAGGCCACGCCGGGAGTCGTACTCGCGGACCAACAGCCGGGCGTTGCGGCTGTCGTTGGCGAGGTCGTCGGCGCGGATCACCTGGATGATGTTCAGGTTGACGAACAGCAAACCGAACAACAGGAACATAGCGATCGCGGTGCGCCGCAGCCCCTTGGTCATGCGGACCCCTTTGGCGCGCTTCCGCCGGCGGGGACCGCGTCACGGTGGAGGGCTTCGGCCGGGCGGTGGAGCCGGCCGGGATCCTCGGCCGCGGACACGCGCATCAGCAAGGCCACGAGCAGGTAGTTGCTGATGAGCGCCGACCCGCCGTAGGAGGCCAACGGCAAGGTCATGCCCGACAACGGGATCAACGTGGTGACCCCGCCGACGATGACGAACGTCTGCAGGCTGAACACGATGCCGAGGCACGCGGCCAGCAGCGTGCCGAACTCGTCGCGGCAGCGCATCCCGATCGAGAAGGCCCGGGCCGCGATGAGGAAGTAGCAGGCCAGGATGGCGGTGGCCCCCAGCAGCCCCAGCTCTTCGGCGAAAGCGCTGAAGATGAAGTCGGTGTTGACAAACGGGATGAAGTCCGGTCGTCCCTGGCCCAACCCGACGCCGAAGACGCCGCCGTCGCCCATGGCGAACAACGACTGCACCAGCTGGAAGCCGTCACCCTCGTAGTCGGCGAACGGATGCAGCCAGATGTCGACGCGCTGCTGGACGTGGCCGAAGACCTGGTAGGCGGCCACCGCCCCGACGGCGAAGAGCCCCAAGCCGCCGATCAGGTACCAGGCGCGCTCGGTGGCCACATACAACAACAGCAAGAACATGCCGAACAGCAACAGGCTCAGGCCGAGGTCGCGCTGGAAGATCAACACCAGCAGGCTGACCCCCCACACGAGGCCCACCGGGCCAAAGGACCGCGCGGGTGGGACGCGCAGTGGCCCGAGGCGGCTGGTGGCCGTTGCCAACAGCTGCCGCTTCTCGGCCAGGTAGGCGGCGAAGAAGATCGCTAGCCCGATCTTAGCCAGCTCGCCCGGCTGGAAGCTGAACGCCCCGAGGTCGAGCCAGATGCGGGCGCCGTTGATCTCGCGCCCGATGAACGGCAGGGCGGGCAACGCCAGCAACACGAGCGCGCCGATGCCGAGCAAATAGCGATACTGGTCCAACAGCCGGTGGTCCCGCAGGGCGACGATGATCGCGCAGAACGCCGCGACGCTGACCACGGTCCACATGGCCTGCAAGGGCGCGAACGGCGTGAAGTCGTCGCGTCCCACGGCCAGGGCGATGTCGATGCGCCGCACCATGACCACACCGAGGCCGTTGAGCACGAACGTCAGCGGCAACAGGACGGGATCGGCCGCGGGAGCGAAGCGACGCACCACCAGGTGGGCGCCCAGCGCGACGGCGACCAGCCCCCCGGCGTACAAGCCCACGTCGGCCGGAAGGTCGGTGTCGACGGCGAACGCGAGGCGGAAGTAGGCGAGCACGACGATGGCCGCGGCCAGGATGAGCAGGATCAGCTCGGTGTTGCGCCGGCGACGGTGGGGCGAGCCGTCGTCCCCACGGCGGCCGATCATGAGCTGGCCCCGCCCTCGGAATCGGCGTCGTTCTCGGTGGCGTCGCTGTCGTTGATCGTGCGCTCGTAGCGTTCGACCACCTGACGGGCCTCGTCGAGGCTGGGAGCGGTGACGCCTTCCTCGAGGCGGCGCTGGGTATGCTCGGGCAGCTCTGCCACCGGCAGGTCGGTTTCCTCCAACGACCAGAACAGGTCGACGCCGAGGACGGTTTGGGGGATTCCCTGGTAGATGCCGATCTCGCCGTCGTCGACCCCGACGAAGTAGGCGCGGCTCAGCAGAGCGTAGCCACCGCCGGCCAACAATCCGACGAGCAGCACGATGGCAAGGAGAACGGCGACAATCCGGGGCAAGCGCCGCCCCGAGCGGCTGGCGTACACGCCAGCGTCGCCGCCGCCTCTGTCGGCGCCCTGCTGCTGTCCGTAGCGGCTGAACTGGTAGGCCCAGTCGCTGTCGTCGCTCTCGCTGGTCGGCGACGTGGAGATCGCGCGCACGTTGGCGGGCCGGTCGGAATCGGGGTCATCGGCGTCCGCCGGCTCGTCGAGGCGGGCGGTGGTGTTGCCGCCGGTGGCGCCGGCGCCCGGCGGTGAAGGCAGGCCCCCGTCGCCGCCGTGATCGACCCGCAGCAACACCACGGTGATGTTGTCGGGTCCGCCCGCGGCGTTGGCAGCGTCGATGAGCGCCCGCACCGCTGCGTCGGCGTCGTCGTGCTCGGCGAGCAGCCGTGCCAGCTCGTCCTCACCGAGCGGCCCGGTCAGCCCATCGGAGCACAACAGGATCTGGTCACCGGGCCGCAACGGGAGGGGGGCGAGCGTGTCGACCTCGATGGCTCGCTCCACCCCGATCGCCCGGGTGAGCACGCTGCGATGCGGGTGGACCGCCGCCTCATCGCGCGAGATCTGGCCGTCGCGCACCATCTGCTCAACCAGCGTGTGATCCGAGGTGAGCTGGGTGAGCTCGCCGTTGCGAAGGAGGTAGGCCCGGCTGTCGCCGACATGGGCGACGTGCAACCGCCCCTCGCGGATCATGGCCGCGGTCAGCGTGGTGCCCATACCCGACAGCTCGGGGTTGGCCTCTCCGTGATCGAGGACGAGGCGGTTGGCTTCCGCGATCGCCTCGGCCAGGGCGCTCGACGCTCCCTCCGCAGAGGGGTAGGTCTTGCCCTCCAGCCGCTCGATCGGCCCCAGCGCGCGGCTCGACGCGATCTCGCCGCCGGCGTGGCCGCCCATGCCGTCGGCCACGGCGATCACCACGTCGCCCGCGTAGTAGCTGTCCTCGTTGCCGGTGCGCACTCGCCCCACGTCGCTGTCGGCGGAGACGGTGAACGACAGGGATGTGCGGGTCATCGCCACCCTCCCTGCGGGCGTGCCACGCGACGCTGACGAGCCCGCCGGCTGTCAGCCTCCGGATCTCCACCCTTCACCGACGCACCTCCACGATCGTCTTGCCGATGGTGAGCTGGTCTCCGGGGGTCAACGGTGACGGATCGTGGATCCGCCGGCGATTGAGGTACGTGCCGTTCGTGGAACCCATGTCCGCCACCATCCATGTCCCCTCGCGTGGGAACACGCGGGCGTGGCGCTCGCTGGCGAAGGTGTCGGACAGCACCACGTCGCAGTCGTTGCTGCGGCCGAACCGCACCTCGCTGCCGTCCAGGGCAACCACTTGCGGCTTGGCCTCGGGGCGGTGCACCACCAGCTGTCCGGGCGCAGGTCCCCGCTGGAGGGGTCTGCCGTGAGCCGGGCCGGTCGGAGCCATGCGTCGGGATGGCGCCTCGGCGCGCACGTCGGTGATCACCGCGCGCACCACCCGCGCGATGAACAGATACAACAGCAGCAGGATCAGGGCCTGCAGCGCAAAGAGGACGATCGGTGGCACGGCGCGGGCTCACCTCTCCAAGGAGAACGTCAGGTGGACACTACCCAGCTCCAGGCGATCCCCGTCCTGTAGCTCGGCGCGGTGCACCCGCTCGTCGTTGACCTTCACCCCATTGGTGGAGTCCAAGTCCTCGATGATCCAGCTGCGCCCCGAGGGTTCCAAGCGGGCGTGGCGACGCGAAACCGACTGGTCGTCGAGCTGGACCTCGCACTCGGGCAGCCGACCGAGGGTTGCGCGCTCGGTGAGCCTGGTGGGCGCGGACTGGTTGCCGACCGGGCGGAGCACAGCCGGGGGCGGGCCAGCCTGAGCCGGAGCTGCCGCCGCGGCCTGCGGAGCGGGAAACACCTGCGTGTGGCCGCTGCGGGGCGGGCCGCTGGGTGGCTGCTGCACCACCTCGGGCCGCCGCCGAGATTGCTCGGGCTGGCTGGCCTCGACCTTGCCGCGCAGCTCATAGGTGCCCACGCGGACTTCGTCGGACTCCTCGAACTCGATACGCACCGGGCCCTTGAGCAACCAGCCCCGCTCGCTGGCGCTGCGCGAGACCACGTCGGCGAGCTCGCGTTGCAGCGACTGCGTGTAGCCGCCGAACCGGTCGAGGTCGTCGGGGGCGAGCTGGAAGCGGAAGACGTTGGGCACGATGACGCCGTCGAGGCCGACCTGCTGATAGTTGCTCATGTAGCGCTGCAAGGCCTTCGCCAACTCGACGGGCTGGAGACCGGAGCGGAACGCGCGCGCGAAGAAGCCCTCGACGGCTCCCTCGAGTCGGCGTTCGAAGTCGCGCAAGATGCTCATGAACCAGAAGGACCGACCCCGAGGCCGGTGTGGGGATCACGGGTTTCGACCGCCGAGTGTACTGGGTGCTGGGGATGGGGGTGTAGGGAGGGGGATGAGCCGATGTTCCCTCCACCGCGCGACCCTAGCAGGCAGGGGGGCTGCCGGAGGCCGTGGTCTGGGGCTGCTACAGTCCGCGTTCGCCGCGTTCGCCGCGGCGCCACGGGCGAGTGGCGGAACCTGGTAGACGCGCAGGCTTCAGGTGTCTGTCCTCTTCGGAGGGTGGGGGTTCAAATCCCCCCTCGCCCACCCATACCCCCGGTCAGCCCTCGTCCCTCCTCCCGTCGTCGACCCCGCTCCCGGCCCTTGACGTGGTCGAGCGAGTCCCGCAAGGTTGTTCCGCTCAGGTGAGCGCGTCGTCGGTCGCGGTCGCGCCGACGACGCGCCGAGAGGGGCCCGAAACCCGATCCCGCAATCCGACAAGGAGTCCTGCCGTGACCGAACCGTCCGAAACAGCCGGTGCCGGGGACGCCGCCACCACGTCGATGGGAATCGATCCCAAGTTGGCTGGGCTGCTGGCCTACCTCCTGGGGGTGGTGTCCGGCCTGATCATCTTCCTGGTCGAAAAGCAGCACCAGGAAGTGCGGTACCACGCGGCCCAGTCGATCATCGTCTCGGTGGCCTTGATCGTGGTCAACATCGCCCTGTCGATCGTGGCTGCCATCCCCGTCGTCGGCTGGGTGATCGCGCTGATCGTCACGCCGTTGATCGGGTTGGGCGCCCTGATCCTGTGGGTCTACTTGCTGGTGCAGGGGTATCAGCTCAACCACGTGCGCCTGCCGTGGGCGGGTGACCTGGCCGAGCAGTGGGTGCAGCGGGGCTGAGGTGAGCCGCCCGCTGCGGACGGGGCGGTAGTTTGCTATGCCTGGCGTGTTGTCGCGGGCAGGTCGGCACCGTTGACGCGCCCGCGAGCCGCGATGCAGCCCCCTGTGCCAAGACGAAAGCAGCAGGCTCTATGACGAACGACAAGAAGAAGCACGCGAAAAAGGCGAAGCGCCACCGCTACAAGAAAAAGCGCCAGTCGATGAAGAACCGGAAGGCGGGTCGCTGACCGGCTGACGCGGCGGATCCCGTCGCTCCGGCCCAGCGCGGGGTCAGCTCCTGGAACCACGCGGGCGTGAGCGGGCTGCCGGTGGTGATGCAGGCAGCCCGCTCAACGGCCCCCGCCCACGGGCGGTGTCCCGCCACGCGGCCGTCCTGGGCCAACGGCCACCGCCCGGCCGCAGGGGCCGGGCGGTGGCCGTGTCAGGGCCGAGGCTCAGACGCCGAGTTGCTTGGAGGCCTGCTCGACGCCCTGGACGCGGTTGGTGATCTTCTGGAACGCGATGTCGCGGGCGAAGTCCGGCGAGCCGTGCTTGGGCTTCTCGTCGAGGCTGAACGGCGAGAAGCCACAGTCGTCGGTGGCGCCGAGGCGTTCCTTGGGGATGTGGTTCGCCGCGGTCACCAGCTCGCTGGCGACCTCATCGGGGCTCTCGACCCGGGGGTTGAGCGGATCGATGACCCCCATGAAGCACACCTGCGGGACCCCGTTGGCGTCAGCCCGGCTGTACTCGCCGCAGAGCTTGTAGACCTTTTCCTTGTCCGTCTCGCTGGCGCACTGGATGAGGAAGTAGCCCGCGTTGATGTCGAACATCTTTGACAGCAGCCGCTCGTAGGGCACCTCGGCGCTGTGGACCGAATCGCGGTCGCCGCCCGGGCAGGTGTGGATGCCGATGTTGGTGCGCTCCTCGGCACTGAAGCGGTCCATGACCCGGTTGTTCAGGTCGATGAAGTCCTGGAGCATGTCCCGGCCGGTCCAGGGGTTGCGCGAGTCGTTCTTGTTGGCCAACCGGCCTTCGGTGAAGTCCACCGACACGCGCACCGCTCCGGCCTGGAAGCACTGGCGGATGTCCTTCTCGCACTCGTCGACGAGGTCGTTGAGGAACTGCTCGCGCGGATAGCCCGGCACCTCTTCGTCCAGCGGATAGAGCAGCATGAGCATCGAGGGGGCGATCACCGCCTGCTTGACGGGCTTGGTCGCGATCTGCCGGTTCTTTTCCACGTACTCCGAGGCGTAGGTCTTGTACTTGAACGGCCCCTTGACCAGCCGGGGCAGCTGGCGGACGTGTTCGTCGTCGAAGATCGCGAAGTACTGCCCCTCGGGCGCGAGCGTGTCGGCGAGGCCGGTGCCGCCGAGGGTGTCGGTGAGCGGATAGGTGGCGAAGCTGGACTCGCGCTGCTCGCCGTCGGTGACGACCCACTGCCCGGTCGCTTCCATGCGCTGGATCGAGTCCCGCGCGGCTTCTTCCTGCTTGGCCTGGAACTCCTCGTAGGAGATCTTGCCTGCGTCCAAGGCGCTGTAGGCCTCCTGGAGCTCGCTGGGGCGCGGCAGGGAGCCGACGTTCTCAGTGGGGATCGGCATAGCAGCCTCCTTACATCGCAGAAACGGACCTCGTCACCCGCACCGCCAACGAAACTAGTGCGCCGCGGTGCAGTCAAGGCAGTCTCGAACTCTCGCTCATTCGGGCGGTGTCCACAAGGGCCAGAGAGCGTGAGCGCGGTGATCGGTGGCGGTCGTGGCCCCACGGTGGGGGCCACTCGACGCCGGGCCCCTCGACCCGCGAGGATGGGGAACGCAAGCACGGGCGCGCCGACGGCACCGGTCGCCCGAGCATCCGATCCGTGAAGGGACTGCGATGGCCGAGAGCGTGTACAAGCTCATCGAGTTGGTGGGAACCAGCACCGAATCCTGGGAGAAGGCCGCCAAAGCCGCGGTGGACCGGGCAGGCAAGAGCCTGCGGGATCTGCGCGTGGCCGAGGTCTCCGAGATGGACATGACCCTCGAGAACGGCAACGTCACCGCGTACCGGGCGAAGGTGAAGGTCTCCTTCAAGTACCAGGACGAGTAGCGTCTCCCAGCGGCTTGTGCACGGCCCGGCGCGTGGCGGCGCTCCCGCCGGGCCACGGCCAGCCGTCCCGCGGGGACGGGCGTGGATCGCCGCCGGCGCGTCGAGCCTGACGCTCGGACGGCCGGTGCCCGGGACGACAGGGGCGCAGTTGGGACCGGGACACGAGCACGGGCAAGAGCCCCCGGCCGGTGAGGCACTGCCGCGCGGGCCGGTGCGGGTGATCTTGCCTCACCACGACCGGGGCCTGCGCGCTCACGTGCACGAAAGCGCTGGCGACGAGGTCGTCATGGACGCCCCGGTGGAGCCCGTCGGAGCTGAGCCCACGCCGGTGGGCGGCCAGCTGTGGCTGTCCTGGACGAGCGAGGCGGGCCTGCACCACCTGCTCGTGGAGCTGCGGGAGCGCCTCGACCACCCGCCGCGCTGGCGGGTCACCGCGGTGGCCCCGCTGGAACGGCAGCAGCGGCGGGAAGGCGAGCGGGTGCCCGTCATGGGCACGGTTTCGGTGCGCGCCGAAGGCGCGGTCCACGACGCCCAGCTCGTCGATCTGTCCGCGGGCGGACTGCGGTGTCTGCTGCCACCGGACACACCCGTGGCCGAGGGCGGGGCCTGCGAGGTCGGCTTGGACGTTGTCCGCCCGGGCATGGCGGTGGTCGGCGACATCGTGCGGGTGCGCGAAGGGTTCGATGGCAAGACCGACATCGCCGTGCAGTTCGTGGGCGTCTCGGCGGCGATCGTCGACGAGCTGCGACGGTTCGTGCTCGACGTCCAGCTCGACCACGACCGGCTCGACCCCTGGTGAGCACCTGAATGCGCTGCGTGCTGTTCGCCGATGTCCACCTCGACACGCCGTTCACCTGGGCCGAGCCCGACGTCGCCCGCCGGCGTCGCCAGGCGCTGCGTGATGCGGTCGCCCGGATCGTCGCCCTCGCCGACGATGTCGGAGCGGACGCGTTGCTGTGCGCCGGCGACCTCTACGAGCACGACCGCTTCGCTCCCGACACCGGCGCGTTTCTCCGCCAACGGTTCGCCGAAGCTAACCAGCCAGTGCTGATCAGCCCGGGCAACCACGACTGGTACGGACCCGAGAGCCTGTATGCGACCATCCGATGGCCCGACCACGTGGAGGTGTTCACCGAGCCGCAGCTGACGCCGGTCGCGCTCGGCGGGGAGGTCACCGTCTGGGGGACGGCCCATCGCGCACCCTCCGGCGCCGGCGACGTCTTTGAGGGCGCCTACGCGGACCACCCGGGCCTCCACCTGGCGCTGGTGCACGCCTCGGAGCGCTCCGGGCTGGCGTGGCAGGGAGGTGAGAAGCAACCGCACGCGCCCTTCGACGAGGCCGCCGTGCCCGCCGCCGGCTTCGTCCACGCGCTGTGCGGGCACCACCACCGTCCCCGTGCGGGACGCTGGCACACGTACCCCGGCAATCCCGAGCCGTTGTCGTTCGGCGAGGACGGCCGCCGGGGGGCGGTCGTGGTGGACCTGGACGACGACGGCGGAGTGCGCCGCGAGTGGCACGCGGTGTCCGACACCGCTTGGCACGACGTCGAGGTGGACGTCACCGGGTGCGAGACCGTCGACGAGTGCGTGGCGCGAGCCCGCGCGGCCGCCGCCAGCCGGCGCGGCGTGGTGCGGCTGACCGTCGGCGGCGAGCTATCCCCCGAGGTGCCGCTGTCGCCCGAGCGGGACTTGGCGCCGGCCGCGCTCGGCGCCGGTTCGCCCGACGGCCCCGAGGCCCTGGTGGTGCGCACCGGCGCGTTGCACGCCGCTGTGGACGTGGACGCCGTCGCGCACCAGGAGACCGTCGCCGGCCAGTTCGTCCGCGACGTGCGCGCCGATCACTCGCTGGACGAGGCCACCCGCCAGCGTGTGCTGGTGGTGGGTTTGCGCGCTCTGGCTGGCCGGCGCGATCTGGAGGTGGGCTGATGCGCATCGACGAGGTCGTCGCGGACGGCTTCGGTCCCCTGACGCCGGGGGCCACCCTGGAGCTCGCCGGTGGCCTCACGGTGGTGTGGGGACCGAACGAAGCCGGCAAGTCCAGCTGGCACGCGGCGTTGTTCGCCGGGCTGTGCGGTCAGCGCCGCGGTCCGGGCAAGACCGCGGAACAGCGCGAGCTGGAGCATGCCCACCGTCCGTGGAGCGGGGAGGCGTGGCGGGTGGGCACCACCGTCACCCTGGCCGACGGCCGGGTTCTGGTGCTGCGCCACGACCTGGACTCGCCGGACCGCAGCCGGGTGACCGACCGCGACACGGGCCGTGACCTCACCGGCGAGCTGATCTTCGACGGCGGACCCGACGGCGCGGGGTTGCTCGGGCTGACCCGGCGGACGCTGCCGCACACGGTGATGGTGCGCCAAGCCGACATGCTGGCGTGCACCGACGGGGCCGACGAGCTGCAGCACATGCTCCAACGGGCCGCGGCGACCGCTGGCGACGCGGCCACCGCCGACGAGGCCGTGCGGTTGATCGAACGCGCGCGGGCCGAGTCGGTGGGCACTGAGCACGCGCCCACGCGGCCGCTGGCCCAAGCGTTGGCCGCCCTGCGCGACGCGGAAGCGGAGCTCGCCGCGGCGCGCGCCGATCACGCCGAGTACGTGCGGTTGCGCGCCGAGCACGATGACGCCGCCGCCGCGAGCGCGGTCGAGCGGATGCGCCTGGCCCGCCTCGACGCGGAGCGAGCCCGGCGCCACGCGGCCGCGCTGGCCCGCCGCCTCGACCGGGCGGAGCAGCTGAGCCAGCAGCTGCCGGCCGAGCTGGTCGCCGAGATCGAGTCTGCCCACCACGGAGAGCTCGATCGAGGCTCGCCGGCCGCCGACGGCGACGACGCAGGCGCCGCCACGGACGATCCCGAGGCCGGCATCGCCGACGAGGTCGCCCGCGCTCGCACGAGCTGGGAGCTGCGGCCAGGGGCACCGCAGCCCCCCCGGGAGCTGTCAGCGGACGAGCTGCGCTCGGCGTTGGCCGAGCTGCCCGAGTCGCCGCAGGACGACACGGAGGTGCACGCGGAGGTGATGGCTGCCGGCGACCGGTGGCGCGAGGCGGCCAGCGCGCTGCACTGGCACGACCGGCGGAGGCCGGCAGAGCAGTTCGTGCCGGTGGACGCCGACCCCGGCGAGCTGCACCAGGTCGCTGACGCGTTGGCCACACCACCGCCGGGGGTCGACGAGGATCTGGCGGCGCGCGTGCGGACCCTGCACGGCCAGCAAGCCCGGCAACGCAAGCTGCGCACCGCCAGCGGGCTCGCCGCCGTGCTCCTCGTGGGCGGCGCCGCCGCCCTCCTGGTCGCCGGCGGACCGGGATGGGCTGCGCTGGCGGGCGTGGCCGCCGTCGCGGCGGCGCTGGTGGGAGCCGCGGTCGGGCACATCGACGGCGACGACGAGCTCGCGGACGCGCGTGCCGAGCTGGCTGCCCAGCGTCGCGACGCGGCGCGCGAGGCGGAACGTCGCCAGCAGGCCGAGCGCCGCGCTGCCGAGCTGGACGTGCCGGCCAAACCCGAGGCCGTGCGCGAGCTGGCCCGCGAGGTGGCCCAAGCGCGCGACCTCGAGCAGCAGCGCGTGGCGTGGACCAGCGAACGCGATGACCTTGCCGGGCACCTGGCCGACGCCGAAGCCGAGCTGCGCCGCGCGTTGGCGGCTCGTGGGGTGGATGTGGCCGGTCACGATGACGTCGCCGCCGCCCTCGACGCCTACGACCGCGCGTGTCGCGAGCGCGCGAAGGAGGCTCAGCGCGCCGCGCGACGCGAGGACCTCGCCGCTCGGCTCGCTGCGCGCGAAGCGGCCGACCGGCAGGCGGCCGACCAGTGGCGTCAGCGGCAGGAGGCCGCGACGGCGCTGCTCGCCGCCGGGCGACGGGTGGTGGCCGAGTCGGTGGAGGCCGCCGACGTTGCCGCAGCAGTGGCCGCCGCCGAGGCGGCGGGGGCCGACCGGCTGGACGGCGCCGACGATGCGGACGAGCCAAACGCGGCGTTGGCGGCGTTGGACGACGCGCTGGCCCGGTGGCAGCGGGAACACGCGGAGCGCCAGCGCCGGCGGGCGGCCCACGAACGCCAGCGAGCGGAGCTGGCCAGCCTGCTCGACGGTGACACGCTGGACGAGGCGCGCGCCGCGACCCGCCGGGCCGAGGAGCGCGCCGAGGCCTGCGGGGCCGAGTTGACCGGCGACGCCGCCGACCTGTCGGATCTCGCCGCGCTCGACGATGACACGCTGGCCGCGTGGCGCCGCCACGTCGCCCAGACAGCCGAGCAGGCCCGTCGCCGCGAAGCCGAGCTCGGCGGCCAGCTGGCCCGCCAGGAAGAGACGATGCGCCCGGTGGCCGAAGCCGAGGAGGTCCGTGCCAGACGGGCCGCCGAGGTGGAGCGCCTGCGGTCGCTCGGCGCGGTGCTGGAAGTGGCCAGCGCCCATTTGCGCCAAGCGTCGGAGCGGATCAACCGGGACATCGCACCGGCGCTGCGCCACACCGTGGAACGATGGCTGCCGGGGCTCACCGGGGGCCGGTACGAGCGCGTGGCGGTCGATCCGACCACGCTCGAGGTCACCGTCGACACGCCGGAGGCCGGATGGCAACCGGCCGGCCGGTTGTCACACGGCACCAGCGAGCAGGTGTATCTGCTGCTGCGCGTGGCGCTCGCCGAGCATCTGGTGACCACCGACGAGCCGGCCCCGCTGCTGCTCGATGAGCCCACCGCGCAATCGGACGACGAACGCACGGTGGCGGTCTTGCGGCTGTTGGCCGAGCTGGCCAGGGAGCGGCAGGTGGTGGTGTTCACGCAGGAGACGCTCGTGCGCGACTGGGCGCGAGCTGAGCTCACCGACGAGGAGCATCGGCTGGTGGTTCTCGATCGACGCTCGGTGGGCGCCGGCGAAGGGCTGGCCCGGTCGCGGGCCTCGACCGCCCGGTTGTCGGGTTAGCGCTGCCGCCGGCCCGCTGACGCCGTTTGTCCCCCCACGGCCCTGCCAGCGGCCGCGGCCTTTGGCTGTGGACGAGCCGCCGCCGTGGTTGAGAGTGGCCGACCGGGGTGGTCAGCCGGTGCTGGCCGCCTCCCTCGAGCCCTGCGCGTCGACTGGGACCCAGCGGCCATCCTCGGTGCGACGGATGCGGCC
Source organism: uncultured Actinomycetota bacterium (assembly GCA_964418395.1). Lineage (GTDB taxonomy): Bacteria > Actinomycetota > Nitriliruptoria > Euzebyales > Egibacteraceae > QS-5-72-10. Next base: position 3,362 of record CAYQMQ010000010.1, on the reverse strand, counting down.
TTTGCGCTCGGCGTAGGACAGCGAGGCGCTGACGAGCTTGGAGGTGACGTCCGGCTCGTAGTTCGACAGCTGGGATCGCACCTCCCCGGTGCTTAGCGGCTGGTCGGCTCCGGCGATCAAGTACACCACCCGGTCGGTGCGCCCGATGCCGTCGCCACCACTTCCCCGCCGTGTGGTGGAGGCGCCTGTGGCGCGCTTAGCCGCTCGCTTGGTGGTGGCCTTTCGTTGCGCCCGTTTCGCGCTCTTCCGGCCGCTCGCCTTCGTCCCCTTCTTGGCGGTCTTGGCGCCGCTCTTCTTCGTCCCCTTCTTGGCAGCGGTTTTGGTGCCCGTGCGACTCGCCGGTCGCGGGGCTCGCCGTTGGCGGGTGGGCGCCTCGCCGCTGCCCTCGGCAGCCTGACTGAGGTCGGCGATGAGCTGGTCGACCTCGTCGAGCCGTTGTGTGAGGGACTCCCGTTCACGGTAGGCCGCGTCCAACGCGGACCGGAGAGCGCTCTCGGTGTCGGTTGCAGCAGCGGCTGGGTCCATCACCGGAATCCTTTTAAGTTGGGCAACCACCACAATTTGCCAGTGGACCAACATTATCGGCAAGGAAGCAGGCCGACAAAGGCGTCGGGATCACGGCTGGGTGGTGCGACACGTGGACGCCACTCCCGCTACCCTTGCCCGCTCCCATGGATGACCTCTCCCCCGCTCAACCTCCGGCAGGACCGAGCTGCGGCTCGTGGATGGAGCTCGCGGAACCGATCCGGACACGCGAGCGATGAGCTCCGCACGCGCGCATGTGACCGTCCGGCTGCGGGCGTGGCAGCGCCAGGCGCTCGAGGCCTGGCAGGCGGCTGACGCCCGTGACTATCTGGCGGTGGCCACGCCCGGATCCGGCAAGACGACGTTCGCGTTGACGTGCGCGTTGTCCGATCTGGCCGAGGCGCCACACCGCCGGGTGATGGTCGTGGCCCCCACCCGCCATCTGACGGGCCAGTGGGCGGATGCGGCGGCCCGCCTGGGGCTGCAGCTCGACCCGGGCTGGTCACCCCGCAGCGGCCGGTTGCCGGCGGATGTGCACGGCGCGGTGGTGACCTATCAGCAGGTGGCCACCGCGCCCACCGCCATCGCTCGGGCCGCCCCCGGGGCGTTCGTGATCTGTGACGAGATCCATCACGCTGGCACCGATCGCAGCTGGGGCGACGCGCTGGCGGCCGCCTTCGACGGCGCCGAGCGGCGCCTGGCGCTGTCGGGCACGCCGTTTCGGTCCGACACCACCCCGATCCCGTTCGTCCGCTACGAAGCCGACGAGGCGGTGCCCGACTTCCGCTACGGCTACGCCGAGGCGCTGGCCGACGGCGGCGTGGTGCGTCCCGTGCGGTTCCCCCGCATGGACGGGCACATGGAGTGGCGGGACGGCGAGGGCAGCAGTTGGGCGGCCACGTTCACCGACCCGTTGGCGCGCCAACGAGCGAACCAACGGCTGCGCACGGCGCTGAGCTTGGACGGCGACTGGCTTCCGGCCGTGCTCGCAGCGGCCGATGCGAAGCTGCGGGCGGTGCGCCGGGATCATCCCGGCGCCGCTGGCTTGGTGATCGCCAGCGACCAGGACCATGCCCGCGGCATCGCCACGCTGCTGCGCGAACGCTGCGGACAACCCGCCACAGTGGCGGTCAGCGACGATCCCATCGCCAGCGAGCGCATCGCCGCCTTCGCGGGCAGCGACGCGCCGTGGCTGGTCGCGGTGCGCATGGTCAGCGAGGGGGTGGACATCCCGCGTCTGCGGGTGGGCGTGTATGCCACCACCACGACCACCGAGCTGTTCTTTCGTCAGGCAGTCGGCCGGCTGGTGCGGTGGACGCCGGGGCTGGGCGAACAGACCGCGTGGCTGTTCGTGCCCGACGAGCCACGGTTGACCGAGATGGCCGACCACATCGCCGAGGAACGGCGTCATCAGCTGGTGCGCCGCGAGACGGCCTCGGGCGAGGAGACGGACCTGTCGGAGGACCCCGACCCTGACGACGGGCAGGGGGAGGCACCGCCCGAGCTCGAGGAGGACGGCGCACAGCTGTCGTTGTTCACCCCGATCTCGGCGGAGGCGCTGGGCGAGGCGGCCGACGGCGGTGCGAACCTCCCGGCGTCCGCGGCGGCGTCATCCGGCGGGCCGGCCTCGCCCCGGGAACCGGAGGCCGATCCCGACCTCGAGCTCACCCTGGTCGCTCCGCCCCGCCCTGAGGGGCGGGCGGGCACTCATGAGGGAAGAGCGGCCCACGAGCGGCAGGCGGGAGCCACCCACCGCGCTCCGGTGGGCACCGAACCTGACCACACGGCCTCGCCCGCCCACGCCGCGGGCGAGCCGAGCGTGGCGCAACGCAAGCAGGAGCTGCGCCGCGCCAACACCGATCGCGCCCAGCTGATCGTGGCCCGGTCGGGGCTGGCTCACGCCCAGGTGCACCGCGAGCTCAACCGGCGGGCGCGGGTCGTGTCGGTGGCCGACGCCACCGCTGAGCAGCTGGCCACCCGGCTGGCGGCCGCGGACGCCTGGCTGGAGCGGCTGTAACCCAGCTGCTCGGCGCGCCCCCGACCTCGGCGCGCGACGTTGTCAGCGCCGCATGTTCTTGGGGATCTTGGCGCCTTTGGGCAGCGGGCCCTTCGGCATCGGCGGCTCGTTGCCCCCCACCGCCTGCAGCCGCCGGTCCAGGTCGCCGATCTGACGGCGTTTGATCGAGCGCGGCAGCTTCATGATGTGGCTTTGCAGCTTGTTGAGCGGCACCTGCTGGTGACCGTCGCCCACGTTGACCTCGTGAACGGGCACGCTGCCGACCACGCGCTGGGCCTTGCGCTTCTCCTGTTTGATCAGTTGCGCGGTGCGGGACGGGGCGCCTTCGCCGACCAGCACCACGCCGGGCCGCCCGACCACGCGATGGACCAGGTCCTGTTTGCGGGTGGCGGCCACCCCCGACTGCACCTTCCACGCGCCCCGCATCTGCTGCAGCACGCTGGCCGCCGCCCCCGGCTGGCCGGCGATCGACTGCAGGGCGGCGCGCTGGCTGCGCCGCCCGAACACCAGCATCGCGCCCAGCAGGGCCAACGGGATGCCGAGCGCCACGCCGGCTGGCCACCACCCCACGAGCGAGAAACCGCCGACGACGACCACCAGGATCGCCACCGGCGCGGCGATCAACAGCGGCAGGAACCTCGGATCGTGGGTGCGCGTGGTCGAGAACAGCAAGCGGAGCTGTTGCAGCCGCTGGCGGAACCCGACTTTGGGAGACTCAGCCATGGACCGGCATGGTAGAAGGTCGGCCGGGGCGACGCCGTGGCAGTCACGGGAGCTAGCCTGCGGGTTCAACGGGTGCGGTCCGTGGGCAACGTGGGGG
>CAYQMQ010000009.1:0-21021 GCA_964418395.1 uncultured Actinomycetota bacterium | reverse complement strand
ACGAGGCGCGCCACACCCGCGACTTCGAAGACGTCGTCGCCTGGATGGTCCAGCGATGCGACAAGACCACCGTGCGCCAGCTGCTGCGCGTGTCGTGGGAGGCGATCCGCGGCATCGTCGCGCGGGTCGTGGCCGCCCACATCGACCACTCGCGGCTCGAGGGCCTGTATCGCCTCGGGGTCGACGAGGTCAGCTACCGCAAACACCATCGGTATCTGACGGTGGTCGCCGACCACGACGCCGGGGGCGCGGTGGTGTGGGCCGCCGAGGGCAAGAGCGCGGCCACGCTGGGCCGGTTCTACGCCGAGCTCGGCGAGCAGGGGTGTGGCCAGCTCGAGCGGTCTCGCTGGACATGGGCGGGGCGTATGCCAAGGCCACCAGCGACCATGCGCCCTAAGCGCGCCACTGCATCGATCCGTTCCACGTCGTGAAGCTGGGCAACGACGCGATCGACCAGACGCGCCGGTGGGCGTGGAACGCCGCCCGCCGCGACGGGCGGCCCACCGACGCCCGCTGGGTCAAACACACCCGCTGGGCGCTGCTGAAAGACCCCGCCCGGCTGAAGGCCTCGCAGTGGCAGGTGCTGGACGAGCTGCGCCGCACCCGCTCGGTGCTGCACCGCGCCTGGCGCCTCAAGGAGGCGCTTCGCGACCTGTTCAAGCTCGACGCTCCCGAGCTCGCCGCCGCCCACCTCGACTGGTGGCTGGCGTGGGCGTGCCGGTCGCGCATCCCCCCGATCGTGGCGCTATCGCGCACCATCCGCGCCCACCGCGCCGGCATCCTCGCCGCCGTCGAGCTCGGCCTGTCGAACTCCAAACTCGAAGGCCTCAACAGCAAGGTCCGCCTCATCAACCACCGCGGCTACGGCCACCACACCGCCGCCGCCCTCATCGCCATGATCTACCTCTGCGCCGGCGGCATCACCATCGAGCTACCCACACAAAGGTGAGGAGAACCAGAAATATTCATCGGCGACGGTGTGGTCGGCGATGCGCGCGTAGGTCATGGTCATCGACAGGCTGTGGTGGCCCAGCAGCGCGGCGATGGCCTCTAGCGACATGCCGCGGTTGATGGCTTGGGTGGCCAGGGTGTGGCGCAGCTGATGAGGGGTGACGTGGCCGAGGCCGGCGTGGGCGGCGCAGTCGGCGACGGCGCGGTCGACGCGCGAGGAGGCCATGGGGTGGCCGCGCTTGAATCGCCCTGGATGTTCCGGAGGGTTGGGTTAGGCCACCTCGAGGGCCGAGGGGGCGTGGGGATCGGAGTACCGACAGCTTCGCCACATCGTCGACGGCGGTGGGCGCCACCCTCGATTCCACCGCCACGCCAACCTTGCGCCGGCGGATCTCGCGCACGCGTCCTTGTTATAGATCCGCTACGCGCGCCCATCCGAGTCACGCTGGGTGCCTAACAGTTGGGTTCGCAGATCTGGGAGCATGCCTTCGATGAGGATGATCGCCTCGTCGATCCGCTCGGCCGCCTCGTGGGGCTGCAACAGGATCCAGCCGTGGGCGATGTACAACGTGTGCAGCGCAGTATCGAGTTGATGGAGCGTGCCCTGTCGTCGTGTCCACAACGTCGGCGCCGACGGCTCGTTCAGTGGGAAATCAATGCAGTCATCCATGACAACCCTTTCGCGTCCTTCTGTTTCGTGTGGGGTTGTTCGATTCGACCAGGCATGATCGAGCGGCGCCGATGCCCTTACGGCCCACACGGGCCTCAATGTGTGTGATTCCCTGTACCTATCCAATGGGGCGTCGCCATCTCATGCTCGTTGCGGTCGCTGACGGGCGAGGGGCCACGTGGACGAAGGCGACGGTGTCGGTGGCAGCAACCCCCGACGCCACAGCCCCTCTGCAGCGGCGTCGACGGTTGCCAACGCCAACGCTGCATTTGCGGGCGGAACACAGCGTGGCTTGCGGTGACGGATTATTAGCGCATCGTCGTGGGCAGTGGAGCTGCCGCGTTCTCGCAATGACGACGGCGGCGGGCGCTAGCGGGATAGAGCGCGATCGGCTGGCGTGAGACACCGCAGAGCCTGACGATGCGCCGGGCGAGTCACTCCAGAGGTCCGATGATTTCGGCGTTGCCGCAGCCGCGGCGGCGAGCTGCGGTCGATTGGTGCGGTTTGGACGAGGTGGGCGCGATTGTCGACGACGACGCTCTTCGTGGTCACCTTGTGGTGGCTGTCCTGGTGACTCGAGCGGCACGCATGATGAACGTGCGGAAACAACAACCGGCCTACGCCGGATCAACGTTTACCCAACAAAGAGGGGGGTGACCATGCCCGCCCTAGTCCTATTGAGGGGGTGGACACCGGTGACTGCGGCCGGAGATGCTGCCCGGGAGGTCGAAGAGGACAGCGTCCGCCCTGACTCGTTCCGGATCACTGCACGCCAGGATGATCGCCATGCCTCGTCTGCGGCAAGCGGGCACCCGGGACTGGCGGGTCGTGCTGGCCGACAGTGATCCCGCGGAGGCGACGTCGCTCGTCCACGTACTGAGAATGCAGGGGTTTGCCGTAGACGTCGTTGACGACGGAAAAGAGCTGCTTGCTGCGGTCGAGCACGTCCCTCCCGAAGCGGTCGTGTTCGATCTGGCGGTGTCTAACCGTATCGACGGCCACGCTGTGCTGGTCCGGCTGGTGGAGCTGGGGGTGCCGGTCGTCGTCTACAGCGATCGAGCCGCCGAGACCGACCGGATTGTCGGGTTGGAGCTCGGCGCCGACGACTACCAGAGCAAGCACTGCTCGCCAGACGAGCTCGCCGCCCGCTTGCGCGCGGTGATGCGACGCCGCCACCAGCAGCGGGCACCGTCGCGGCTGGCCTATCACGGGCTGGTGATCGACCTTGCCGCCAGGGAGGTCTTCCTCGACGGTCGCGAGATCTCCTTGCGTCCGCTCGAGTTCGAACTGCTCGCCTTCCTTGCTCGCCAGCCCGGACAGGCGTTTTCACGCGAACAACTTCTCCAGCATGTGTGGCAGTCGCAGGCCGAGTGGCAAGACCCGGCAACCGTCACCGAGCACATCCGTCGGCTCCGGCGAGCCCTCGAAGGCGACCATTCCCGACCGGGCTGGCTGGTGACCGTCACCGGGGTGGGCTACCGGTTCGATCCCTGACGGTCCTCGATATCTTGCCTGCGCCATTCGTGTTCTACCGCGACGCCGCCACCGGCGCCGGCACCGTTGTGTACCACCGCTATGACAGCCGCTACGAGGCGATCGCCTCGGAACCCCTGGCGTGGCCGTCGGCCGTCAATGCCGCTCGGTGACGAGCTCGCAGCGAGCATCGCCCCACGGTGGCCCACCTCGGTCTCGCTCTCATAGGCGGGATACTCGCTTTGCACCGCCCTCACTGGCCCCCACCGGCGCCGACATCGAACCACTCCATGACGCCCTGGGCATGACCTGTCCCTTTCCTGCCCACACGTCCAATCACCGACGGGGAGCCATACGCAGCGCTGCGCGCCCGGCCAGCAATCCAACGGGACTGCCACCATAGACCATCCCACGGCCCCCCGACGACGCCAGGCGGGACTGCCCTAGCTGTCCCAGATGCCCCGGCTTACGGACGCCACTTGCGGGATCTAGTTCGTTCGGCGTCAGATACCGGGTACTTCGGCCCGAGCAGCGCATGAGTCCGACCGCGACGCTTGCAGCATCCCACCCGCTTGTTCTTGCGCAGCAAGGAGGCCGCGATGCGCATGGTCGCCGTGCCGGCGCTTTCGGCCTTCGTGCACCACGATGTGCTCACATCAGCGTCGTCCAGCCGGCTTCTTCAAGTACTGCGCTCATTGCCCAGCTGGGCTCGCGCGGTTCCCGGATGGCCCGGCGGGTTACACGTGGGTGTGGCACGGCCACTCGGGCTCTCACGCGGGGTGGCAGTGACCGTGTGTGGTCTCGGCGACACCGCGGGCACCTGGTCGCGGTTGCACCAGGCGCTGGTCGACGACGGCCTGGTCGTCACCCCGGTGGTGTGGAACCCGGTCGGCGCTTCGATGGGCGCTCTCGCCGAGCGCGTGACCGCCACCGCCCGCCAAGCGATGGCCGAAGCCGACACTGACCGTTTGCATCTGGTAGGCCACAGCTTCGGCGGCGTGATCGCCCGGGTGGGCCGTTCAACGCGGCGGGCTGTACGGGGCCGCCGAAACAGTGACCACGGTGGCTAGTCCTCATGGGGGCATGCCGCTAGCCCGATTGGCGCGGCGCTGGCTCCCGGCCGCCGAGATCGAACAGAGTGGCCGCCGCGTCGACGTTGTCGAGAGCGATTCCGCCGGAGCACGGTGGACCGCGCTGGTGGTCCACGACGACTGGGTCGTCCCCACCCACCGCCAATCACTGGTGGCGATCCCCGGGGCCACCACCGTCCACCTCACCGGTACCGACCACGTCGACGTACTCCACAACCCCCGCGCTATCACTGCCGTGTGCGCCGCCACAACCACCCTGGTGCCGCCATCCCTCGAAGCGCCCTGAGCCATGCAGCAACGCTCGAGGAGCCCCCACATCCTCCGCGACGGAGGGCTCGGTGGGCTGGACGCGGATGTCGCCACGATCGCGACCGTGATCACCCAACTCGTGACCAGGGCCAGGTGGCGGTTGTTTGGCGGACCATTGTCCCCTACCCAACTCTGGATGAGCGGAGCAGGATACCAGGGATGCGCATTCTGGAGATCGCTCCGCCTTGGTTTACCGTCCCCCCGGGCGGTTACGGCGGCATCGAGCAGGTGGTCTCGCTGCTCACCGAGGGCCTGGTGGCCGCCGGCCACGATGTGACCCTGCTGGCCAGCGGGGGCTCGAAGACCGCTGCGCGGCTGTGGACGACCTTCGATGTCCCCCCATCGGACCGGATCGGCTCGGTGTGGCATGACCTTCGCCATTGTGTGGAGGGCTACCGGTGCCGCGCCGAGTTCGACCTGATCCACGATCACACCGGTCTCGTCGGCGCCGCCCTGGGATCGATGACCGAGCAGCCGCCAGTGGTCCACACGTTGCACGGGCCATGGACGGCGGAGGTCAAGTCGCTGCATGCCGCCTTGCCGTCGACGTTGGCGCGCGTGGCCATCAGCCACCATCAGGCGTCGCTTGCCCCACCCGGTGTCGACATCGCCCGGGTGGTCCACAACGCCGTCTCGGTCGACGAGCTGCCGTTCCGGCCAGCGCCGCGCCGCACCGACGGCCATCTCGCGTTCGTGGGCCGGGCGAGTCCCGATAAGGGACCTGAGGTCGCCGTCCGCGTCGCCCGACGGCTCCAGCGACGGCTGAAGATGGCCGTCAAGATCATCGACCCCCTCGAGCGCCAGCATTGGCGCGGCGTGGTCGAGCCGTTGCTGGCCGGCGCCAATGTCGACGTCGCGATCAACGGAGGTCGCGAGCACGCGATCACGATCATGGCCGAGGCCGAGGCGACCCTGTTTCCCATCTGCTGGGACGAACCCTTTGGGCTGGTGATGGCCGAGTCCATGGCGTGTGGCACCCCGGTGGTGGGCTATGCGGCCGGCGCCAGCGCAGAGGTCGTCGAGCACGGCCTCAGCGGGTTGCTAGTTCCCGTCGGCGACGAGGATGCGCTGTGCCAGGCGGTGACGCGCGCGTCCCAACTCGACCCGCGAGCCTGCCGGGCTCACGTGGTCCGACACTTCAGCCCTCAGGTCATGGTGCGCGGCTACGAACAAGCGTTCCGCGCCCTCACCACCGCCACCTCCCCCACACCTCCGTCTCGCCTCGAGGAGTGGCGCCAGCGGGCCGCGGCAGCGCCGACCCGTACGACGACGCCGCAGTCCGCCCCGTGACCGGCTTGGCGGCGCGCCTCACCGTCGGTCACGTCGGCTTCGAGCGACCGCGGTCCATGCGTGCCCACGGCTATGCTCGGCTTACCGGTGCTGCGCGATCGCGGGCAGAGGATAACGGCCGATCCGATGGCTAGCCCTTGGACGAACACGCAGGCCCCGCCGGTCCTTGGCCACCCCGGGGGGGTGGTGACGTTGGTGGAGGGCGCGGAGTTCTTCCTGTGCGATCGGCGCGGTGACGTCACTGCCGGCGCCCCCCATGGGCTGTTCTTTCTCGACACGCGCTTCGTGTCGCAGTGGGAGTTGGCCCTTGACGGCGTCGGCCTGGAGCCGCTCGACGTGGTCGTCGACCAGCCCTTCGCCGCCCAACACGTGCTGCGTGGCGCGCCGTCGGCGGGCCACGCCGACGCCGGGCTGGTGGTGGTGCGCCGTCGTCGGCTCGGGCGGGGGTTGCGCGAGGACGTGGTGTTGCGCAACCACAGCACCGAGCCGCTGGAGGTCGACCTGACGCTGACGGTGGCCGCCGACTTCGCCGACCTGTTCGAGGTCAAGGAGGGCCACGTGCGTCCTCAGGGTCGGCAGTGGCAGGAGGTCTGCGACGACGGTTTCGTGCACGGGGTTCGCCGCGACGGCGGGTCGCGGGCGTTGCACTTGGCGTTCAGCCGCCCGCCCCGCTCTGGTCCGCAGGTTGCCGCGTGGACCGCGCGGATACCGGCCCAGGGCAGCTGGGAGGTGTGTTTCGAGGCGTCCTACGCCGTAGAAGGTGAGATCCTCACGCCGCGCTACCGGTGCGACGCCCCGATCGAACAGGGCACGCCACACCAGCGCCTGGCCGACTGGCACGCGCAGGTGCCGGGCATCCACAGCGACCATCTACCGCTGGAAACGGCCGCGCGTCGGGCCACCGCCGACCTGGGCATGCTGCGCCTGCGCGATCCCGACCATCCCGAGCGCGAGATCATCGCCGCCGGGGCGCCGTGGTTCATGACGCTGTTCGGCCGCGACTCGCTGCTGACCGCCTGGATGAGCCTGCTGGTCGACCAACGGCTGGCCACCGGCGTGCTGCACACTCTCGCACGCTTCCAAGGCGAGCGGGTCGACCCCCACACCGACCAGGAGCCCGGTCGCATCTTGCACGAGATGCGGTTCGGCAGCGCCGAGTCGGCGGCGCTGGATACCGCCAGCGTCTACTACGGCAGCGTGGACGCCACGCCGTTGTTCGTCATGCTGCTCGGCGAGCTGAGCCGGTGGGGATTGCCCGCCGCCGACGTCGCTGCGCTGATGCCGCACGCAGAGCGGGCGCTGGCCTGGATCGAGTCCTACGGCGACCGCGACGGCGACGGCTATGTCGAATACCAGCGCGCCTCCGACCGTGGGTTGGAGCATCAGGGCTGGAAGGACTCGTGGGACGCCCTGCGGTTCGCCGACGGACGCTTCGCGCAGCCCCCGATCGCCCTGTGCGAGGTGCAGGCCTACGTGTACGGCGCGTTCATCGCCCGCGCCGACTACGCCCAGCAGACCGGCGACCTGCCCACCGCCGAGCGCTGGGTGCACAAGGCCGCCGAGCTCAAAGCGCGCTTCAACCACGACTTCTGGCTCGAGGACCGGGGCTGGTTCGCGCTCGCGCTCGATGCCGACAAGCAGCCGGTGGACGCGCTCACCTCCAACATCGGCCACTGCCTGTGGGCCGGCATCGTCGACGAGGACAAGGCCCGGCTCGTGGTCGACCGGCTGATGGCCGACGAACTGTTCTCCGGCTGGGGAGTCCGCACGATGGCCACCACGATGGCCGGCTACAACCCGGTCAGCTACCACAACGGCTCGGTGTGGCCCCACGACACCGCCATCTGCGTCGCCGGCCTGATGCGCTACGGCTTCACTGACCACGCGCACCGCCTGGCCTTGAGCCTGCTGGACGCCGCCCAGGCATCCGGCGGCCGGTTGCCAGAGCTGTTTTGCGGCTTCGCCCGCGACGACCTCGCCACCCCGGTGGCCTATCCCACGTCCTGCTCGCCCCAGGCGTGGGCGGCGGCGGCGCCCCTGCTGGTGGTACGCAGCCTGCTGCGCTTCGACCCGTGGGTACCGCACGACAAGCTGTGGCTCGCTCCCGTCCTACCAGCGGTGATGCGTCGGCTGCACGTCGAGGGCATCCCCCTCGGCGATGCGCGGCTCACTGTCAACGTCGACGGCGGCGATGTCACCGTCGACGGTCTACCCGATCATCTCGAGCTCGTCTCCGCGCCGCGCGCGCCGCTCAGCGCCTACCTGGCGACCATGCTCCGCTGACCAACCGCTCGAATCCCAACCGGGTGGTCGACCGCCATGCGCTCAGGGTCGGTCCTTGGGCACGCTCGGCCACCTCGGCACGGTTCGGCGGTGGCCCGACCCGGCACGGTCGACGAGGTTCGGGTCTTCGTCACGGTCACAGCGGCGGGCGCTGTTCGGGCCGAAGGTCCCACACAGGGAGGACCTTTGCCGGTGTGCCCGGGAACTCACGGCTGTCAGGCTGCGGTCGCGTGGTCGTTTGCTTTCCGTCGTGGACCGTGGCCTTCAGAGAGGAGGACGGTGGGAACGCGGTGGCGGTCACCGCCGCGGATGCAGGCTCCAGTGCATCCGTCGTCGCGGCCAGCTCCCGGAAGCACGTCATTGCACGGTGATGGGGTTCACGCGCCCAAGGAGGGGGGCTTTGTTCCATGGAGGCCAGATCCGATCTCTTAACTGACTCGGCCTGCGTCGAGCCGGCCGCTGTCTGCGTTAACAGGATGAGAGGAGCCATCGTGGAAGAGCTGTTCGCGATTCCGGATTTCATCCCCTCCGCTTGGGAGGCCGAGTACCTCGAGCAGGCACGGCTGCAGGTGCTGACTACTTGCCACGAGCGTCAGCTCGCCCAGCCTGACCCCGGCCTGCAAGGAGCGGCGACGAACGGGTGGCTCGCCACGTGGCGAACGGGACTCGCACTGTCGTGGCTTCCCGCCGGTGAGGCGGCGCTCGCGGCCATCACGCTCCTCTGCGGGTGGGCGGGGCTCGTGGCCCTGACGGGAATGTGGTTGTGGTTAGCGGTGACCCACGACCTGATCTGGTGGTGGTTCACCACGCTCGGTGGGATCCTCACCGTCCTGTTGCCCTCGATGGGAGTGCGGCTACAGCGACGGTGTCATCACACGCGCATGTCTGCCGCGGCCACCGAGAAGGCGAACGGTCGCAGAGCCGATGTCGCGTCACGCAACGTCGCGATTGCGCAGCGCCGCTGAGGACCGCAGGAGCCGGGAAGGGGGCAAGAGGTCCGTGGCGCGATCGCGGTGGGTCCGATGAGCTTCGTGGTGGCATCGTCGGCAGTGCCGTTCTGGCTCGCGGTGATCGTTGGGGCGGCGTGGGCCAGTCTCGCGGTTGCGGTGGCGCTGTTCGAGTTCGGTGGGCTCGGGCCGCGACGGCTGGCTGAAACACAGGTCCATCGTCTGCGACCGCGGGCACGACGTCCCGGCCGCAACGGGGTCACGACCGCCGCCCAAGACGTCAGCGCCACACAGACGGCGGCCGGTGGCCGAAGAGTCGAGGCATCCGCCTTGCGGATACGTCCAACCGTCAAGGTCGTAGCGAGGCTGGTGATGGCTGTGGCACGCCTGGGCGCCATCGCAGCGGGCCTGATCGCCGTGGCCGTGGCGTCGGTGACGACGTTGGGACCGGTGGCGGCAAGCATGCTGACCGGGGCCGGGCACGTGAGCAATCCCGCCCCTCCCCGCGACATCGCGTTGGCGCCGCTGGAACAACGCTCGCGGGTGTTGGCCAGCGACGGCGCCGAGCTCGCGGTGTTGCACGGTGAGTACAACCGAGAGCTGGTTGCACTGGCCGAGTTGCCGCCGATCGTGCCGGCCGCGGTGATCACCGCCGAGGATCGCCGCTTCGCCGAGCACGCCGGGTACGACCCGCGTGGCATCGCCCGCGCAGCCCTGACCAATCTGCGCGAGGGGCGCATGGCCGCCGGCGGGTCGACGATCACCCAGCAGGTCGCCAAGGCGAACTTCACCGACGGCGCCCGGACGCTGAAGCGCAAGCTCGTCGAGCTGGGCTATGCCCGAGCGCTGGAGGCTCAGCTGTCCAAAGACGAAATCCTGGAGCGCTACCTCAACGAGGTCTACGTCGGCCGCGGCGCCTACGGGATGGCCGCTGGCGCACAGGCCTTTTTCGGCCGCGACGTGGCCGACCTCGAGGTGCACCACGCCGCGCTGTTGGCCGGGATGATCGCCGCCCCGGAGCACTTCGACCCCATCCGCCATCCGGAGTTGGCCACCGCGCGGCGCAACCACGTCTTGGCCGGCATGGTCGACGAGGATCATCTCAACCCCGTCCGAGCCGACCTCGCCGCCATTCAGCCGTTGGACGTGGTCGCCTTCCATCGTCTCCAGCCGCGTGATCCCTACGTGGTCGAGCAGGTCAAGCGGGAGTTGCTGGTCGAGCCCGCTCTCGGCGACACGCGACAACAACGCATCGACGCGCTGTTCTCCGGTGGGCTACAGATCCACACCAGCATCGACTGGCGGCTGCAGGAGCACGCCGACGGGCTCATCTCCGAGGCGTTGGGCGATGCCGGCCCGACTGCGGCCCTACTGCTCATGGAGGCCGCCAACGGTCGGATCGTCGTCGCCCGCAGCGGCCAAGACTTCCGCAACGACCAGTTCGACCCGGCGTTGCAGGGTCGACGCCAGCCCGGCAGCGCCTTCAAGACGTTCGTGCTGGCCACGGCCCTGGAACAGGGCATGGCCCTGGACGATCCCGTCAACGCCTCCAGCCCGGCGCTGCTCGAGTTCGGCGGCCGTCGGCCGTGGCACGTGAGCAACTACGCCAACAGGAGCTACGGCACCATCCCATTGCAGGCAGCGTTCGCGCGCAGCTCCAACACCGCCTTCGCTCGACTGATCCTCCGCACCGGCCAGACGCCGGTAGAGGACCTGCTCGCACGACTCGGTATCGACGTCGACCGCGCACTCGGCGCCGAACGCGGCCTGTCACCGGCGATCGCTCTCGGCGGGGTGGCCCACGGCATGACGTTGCCCGAGATGGCAGCCGCCTTCGGGGCTCTTACCGGCGACGGCCAGCTCGTGGCGGGCCGGGTCGTCACGAAGGTCACCGCGAGTGACGGCACCGTGCTGGTGGAACACGTCCCTGAGCCGCGCCGCGCCGTCGCCCCCCAGGTCGCCGCGCAGACCCGCGACGCGATGCGCGCGGTCGTCGAGTCCGGCACCGGCCGCCGCGCCCGGATCGACGGGCGCGAGGTGGTCGGCAAGACCGGCACCAGCCAACAGTTCGCCGACGCGTGGTTCGTCGGCGAATCCGACGGCCTGGTCGGCGCCGCGTGGGTCGGACATCCCGACGGACAGATACCGATGGATCGCATGACTGGAGGGCAACTCCCCGCCGAGCTCTGGCGCGGCATCGTGACTGCCGCACTCGACGCACAGACGGCCGGACGCTAACCGCCACCGCACTTTCCGCAGCTGGACCCTCCAGTGTCGGTGCGGTGATCGATCACCTTGTGGCCGGGCCGGTTGAGTCGCGCGGTCAGCATCGCCTCGGCCAGGGCCAGGCCGAGCGGGTCGGTGGAGACATCCACGCCGGGAGGGATACCGCTCTCGGGGTGACCAGGTGCCGGAAGTCCCGCTCGGGGCAGGCCGTCGGTCCCTGCCGAGGAAAGCTCCAAGCGGAGATGCTGAGTGTCGATCGCCACCTCGCCTTCAACACGCTGAGGAGGAAGTCGAGTGACCGACACTGGGACCGGGACGGCTCGGGACTCGTGCGCGTCGTCTTGGTCGACGATCACAAAGGCCGTGCGTCGCGGGCTGACCACTCTGCTGGAAGGCGAACGGGAGGCGAGCCGATGACGATCGACCGCGTGGGCATGGAGATACTGAACGCCGCGGCGTGCCGGGAGCTGTTGCGTACTCATGCGCTGCACGTGGGGCGAGTGGCCTTCACCGGAGCCGATGGCGTCCCGGTGGTGTTGCCGACGAACTTCCGGCTCGATGGCGAAGCCGTAGTGCTGCGCACCGGCGATGGGCAGCTACTAGCGGCGATCCGTGCGGGAGATCCGATGGCCTTCGAGGTCGACTATTTTGACTCCGCCTGGGAGGACGGGTGGAGCGTACTGGTGCAAGGGGTGGCTGCCGAAGTCACTGATATTGGCGCGCTCGACCGCGTACAGCGACTGGGGCTGCGCCCGTGGGCACCCGGGCGCAAGTCTCACTGGCTGCGGTTGTCCACCGAGCGGATCAGCGGGCGCCGCATCATGTGAGGCCATTGTCCTAGACTACGCTGGCCCGAGCGCGGACGAGGCGGTGTCGCTGACGACGGACAGCAACGAGATTTCTCGCCTGACGGACGCCGTGTAGGCGGTGACCGCACACCTCGAGCTTTCCACCGTGCTGCAGCGCGCCGTGGAAGCGGCCTCTGCGATGACCGGCGCCCGCTACGCGGCGTTGGGGGTGGTTGGTGGAGTAGGCGGAGCGCCGGCGCTGGGTTCGTGCCTGGCCTACGCGTCCACGGTCCGGTGGCACGGTGGGCAGCAATCATGTCGGCGAGCATTTCTGGCAGTGGCGGCGGAAGCACTGACGAACGTGGCCCATCACGCCAGCGCATCCGCGTCGACGTCCACGTGCACTCCAAGCCCACGAGGTGATGCTGCAGTCCGCGACACGCTGCGCCTCGAGTGGGGCGGGCCGACGGCGACGTCCGTCACGAGTTCATGGCCGGCCGCGAGGTGATGACCGAGGGGGACGCTCCCCAGGGCTACATGGAGGACTTCTTCCACCAGGTCGACGTCACCGTGGAGCCCGATGACGCCGTCGTCGAGGACGATCACGACGACCATGCCGGGTTCATGGTGCTCCTGGGGCCGGGCGACCGCGTCGAGGTCACCTTCACCGTCCCCGAGGACAAGGTCGGTGAGTGGGAGATCGGCTGCTTCGAGCCCGGCCACTACGACGCCGGCATGCACGCCGCGCGCTCACCGTCGAGTGACCGCGGCCGTCATCACCGCTCAAAGCCCCGGCCGTGGACGCGGACCGGGGCGGCCCGTCCTGCACGTTCGGAGCGTCCGTGGGCAGCGAGGAGTCTCCGGCGATCAGCGGATCGTTCTTTCCCCCGCCGGCCGGGCCTTGGCGCCGAGGCTCAGCCAGATGTAGACGATCTCTCCGACGACATAGTCGCGCCACGGTCCCACGGCGCGGTACTGCAGGTACTGGTTGAGCCCGAAGGTGGCGAAAAACGCGAACTGCCCGGCCACGATGGCGTAGACGAAGCCGGGCGGAGTTGCGGCCCCGGCGAGGTAGATGCCAATGGCCACCCAGGGGAATCAGACCGCTCGCCGTGCCGAAGGTGAACGCGACCCAGTCCGGGCGGCCGGGCTGCTGGTGGCGCTCCATCAGCAGCCCGAACCAGACCATGGCGGTGTTGGCGCCGATCAGCCCGAGCAGGGCGGCGACATCCCAGATCCCGGTGAACATGGCGATGAGCACCAGCATCAACGAGGCGCTGGCGGAGTACTCGATTCCACCGAGCGTTGTTGACGCCCCGTCGCAGGTTGCGCTCGTACCACGTCCGCACACCCGGGAGGGCCGCCACGAGATGGTCGGCGGCGGCCAGCAGAAGGAACGCGGCGACGGCGGGGCCGACGGGGACGTCGAACAGCACCTCGGGGCTCCCGCCCTGCGCGCTGACCGGATCGCCGGGCAGGAAGGCAGCGGTCACTGGAAGGGCGAGGTCGTTGTTCAGCGCGAGCATCACGCCCGCCTGGGCGAGGTGAACCACGCCGACGGCGACGTTGAAGCCCCGCCGCCGCTTGCTGCGGGCATCGGTGAAGGCCTGCGAGGCGATCTCCGACTCCATATCGACATCTTCTTCCCGACTTGCGACGGCCCTCACGCCCCCAGGGGATCGGCGGACGGCGGGGGTGCTGGGTTTCCGTCGCAGCGCAGACGCAGGACGTCGACGGGCAGCCCCGCGATGCGTACCCGTTGCGTCGCGGTGGGGGTGAGGCCGGGGCGGGAGCACACGTCGGTGACGGCGATCGGGCGGCAGTCGACCAGGCCCGGCCACCGGCGGTGAGCGCGTTCGTACAGGCGGCGGGCGGTCGTCGGTTTGCCGCGGCTGGTGAGGCTGACGACGACGAGGCGCCCGCCGTCGGTCAGCACCCGTCGGCACTCTCGCGCGACGACGCGTTGCTCGTCGTCGTCGAACAGTTCGAGGGTGAAGCTCATGAACACCGCGTCGACGGCGTCGTTGTGAACCGGTAGTCGGGTGGCATCACCGCGCACCAGGTGGACGGCCTCGGTCAGCCCGTGACGGCGCAGTCGACGGTCAGCGACCCCTTGCATCTCGGCGGACACGTCGACACCGATCGCCCGACCGCCCGGCTGGGTCGCCGCGGCGATGCGCGCCAGCTCCACCCCCGGACCGTGGCCCACCTCGAGGATCTGCTCGCCGGGCCGGGCGGCCAGCAACCGCAACCCGGCTTGCCGCGCCGGTCGTTCGAGTGCTGTCAACAGGCCGTACCACCGGGCGAGTGGATCGTAGCGCTGCTGTGTGGCCCGATGAGATCGGCCCACGCTGGTCACCTCCCCACCGCGTGGCTCGGCGGGCGTCGCTCGGCGACGATGAGCGCATCCAGCGCGGTGCGCGGCCCCCCGTCGGTGGTCACCACCCGGTCGACGCGATCGGCCCGGACCCGGGTGAACCCGTCGAGCCGCGCGGCGATCCAGTCGGGATCCCATAGCAGCGACCGATCCGGTGGGCTGCCGTAACCGTCGGCGAGGTTGTCCCACGTGGTGACCCACGGCGACCAGCCGTCCGCCGACGGCGACGGCGACCACGGCGCGAACCAGCGCCGCCGCGAGCTCATCCGGCGGCAACTGCAGGTAGGCGACGACCACCAGATCGAAGGGTGAGGCGGATCCCAGACCGTGACGTCGTCCACGACCCAGTCCACCGACACGCCACGGTGCTGTGCCAGCCCTCGGGCCTTTGCCACGGCCACCGTGGAGAAATCGACCGCGGTGACGCGCCAGCCCTGCTCGGCGATCCACACCGCGTTGCGCTCCTCGCCACAGGCCACGTCGAGCGCCGTGGCGCCCGGATGTGGCGGGGGTCCGACCTCGACGGCCACGAACTGGTTGGGTTCGCCCGACCACACGAGCTCGTGGCCGGCGTAGCGCTCGTCCCACGCCCCGGCGTCCATCACCCCGTCACCCCCCTCTCCTTAGCGCCTGCTTCGACGTCGCCATCGGCAGCGGTATTGCCGCCGCGTGGTGGTCGACGATCTTGCGTCACGGTGGCGGTCCAGCGGGGACCGGCCGCTCGGCAGGGTCGCCCGCGCGGATCTCGGACTGGGCCAGCTGCCGGGCCACGTCCGCCGGGGAGACGATCCCAACGACGTGGTCCTGGTCGAGGACGACCGCCCGATGGTCCGCGCACTGCTGCAGACGGGGCACCAGCTCGGTCAGTGGCTCATCGGGCGCGACGGTCGCCACCTCCGTGGGCGAGCATGCCATCTGGTGGACGGGCGTAGTTGCCCGCATCGCCGCCGGCAGACGCTTGATCCGCTCCAGTGTGACGAGTCCGACGAAGCGTCCGCTCTCCTCGGCAAGCGGGAAGGTCGAAAACCGGTGGGAGAAGACGAAGCGCTCGAGGAAGTCCTCGACGGAGATGGTGGGTGGGGCGGTGATCGGATGGGGGGACATGACCTCGCCGACGGTCAGATCCCCGAGGGTGGTCTGCAGACGGGCATGCTGGGCTTCCGCGCTGGCGGCATTGATCAGGAACCAGCCGAGCAGCATGAACCACAAACCGTGCCAGCCGGCCAAGACCAAGAGGATCCACAGCCCCACGGCGATCAGCAGACCGCCGAAGACTTGCCCGGCGTTGGCAGAGGGTCACCGCAGCGCGCTGACGATCGCCATGCCACCGCCAGAGGATCGCCCGGAGCAGTCGGCCGCCGTCCAGGGGCGCCGCGGGGACGAGATTGAACACGGCCAACACGAGGTTGATCAAGGAAAGCCATGCGAACACCCCGACCACCAGCTCGGCCACCCCGGCAAGGCCCAGGAGGATCGCTACGGTGAGAAAGGCGGCGGAGACGATCACGCTGACCAACGGCCCCACGGCGGCGATTCGCAGCTCGGCACCGGGATTCGGTGCGTCGCCGGCGAGGCGCGCGACGCCGCCGAACAGCCACAACGTGATGCCCTCGACGGCGACCCCGTTGCGGCGGGCGACGATCGCGTGCGAGAGTTCGTGGGCCAGCAGGGACAGGAAGAAGATCGTACCGGCTGTCAGGCCACCGATGGCGTAGGCAATCGCCGTTGCACCGGGGTACAGGAGCGGGAAGCCGCCGGTCGCCAACCCGAACGTGATCAGGCCGAAGATAACCAGCACGCTCCAGTTGATCCCGACGTCGACGCCGGCAATCCGTCCGAGTCGTAGGTGCTCACGCATGGCCGGGCTCTTCCCCGTCTCTCGTGATGGGCGCGATGCGGACCGTGTGAGCGCCGGCCCCTGCCGTTCGTCTCGCGCGGACGTGGGGCCGGCGCCCGATAGCGGTGCTGCGGCCACATAGCCGACCGGTCAGACCGAATGGACCTGGATCTTGTGGGGTCTGGCGGCTTCGGTCTTTGGCACTTTGACGGTGAGCATGCCGGCGTCGTAGGTCGCCTCGACCTTCTCGGAGTCGACGGGCGCGGGCAAGCGAAGCGACCGACGGAAGCGGCCGAACCGACGCTCGATCCGGCGGAAGCCGTCCTGTTGCTTGTCCTCGTAGAACTTCCGCTCTCCACTGACGGTCAGCACGCCCTCTTCGAGGGTGACATCGATGTCCTCTGGCTCGACGCCTGGCGCCTCGACATGGATCTCGAATGCCTGCTCGGTCTCCTCAACGTCGAGGGCTGGGCTCCAAGCGCCGATCAGCGCGGTGTCTTCCGACTGGCTGCCGAAAGCCTGACGAACCATCCTTTCCATTTCGTCGCGAAGGGCACCGAGCTCGCGCATCGGCTCCCAGCGCGCTATATCGCTAACCATGAGGCTCCTCCTCCACCGGCGGGAACTCCCGACGTCTGTCGGGATACGTGAACCGTGCGCCTGTTTCCCCGCTCGCGAACCGGCCGTTGGTCCCGATCCTTCGGGCCAGGCGTCCCGATTCGACTCGTTCTCGCCACTTGCCACTTCAGCCGACCAACGCGACGTTTGGAGGGATCGACCCCCGGCGACTTCACCGGAGAGGCCGATCGCCCCGGCGCCGAGGGCCCGAAGGACCCTGTCGCGCTCGTCGGCGGCCGGACAGGGTGGTCGTACTGCCCCAGAGAGGATGGCCAAGAGGAGCGAAATGATCGGGCTTCGCAAGCGTGTGCTGGTGGGGGTGGCGTCCAAGCACGGCGCCACCACCGAGATCGGGGAGGCGATCGCCGAAAGACTCGCCGAGCACGGTGTCGAGGTGACCGTGCAGGCCGCCGGGGAAGTCGAGGGCGTCACCGCCTATGACGCGGTGGTGTTGGGCAGCGCGGTCTACGTGGGACGATGGCTGCGGGAGGCCAGGGCACTGGTGGAGCGAGAGCGGCAGGCGTTTACCGATCGGCCAGTTTGGTTGTTCTCCAGCGGGCCAGTGGGCATCGCCTTCCGGGCCATCGAAGTCACCGTTGATGTCAGTTGGCTCTTCGCGATGGTGCAGCCGATCGAGCATCGCGTGTTCTCGGGCAAGATCAATCTGGCTGCGCTCAGCAACGAGGAACGCGCGCTGGTGGTGAGCTTGCGCGGACCCGCGGGCGACTACCGCGAATGGGGAGCCATCCGCGGCTGGGCCGACGCGATCGCCCACACCTTGGCGAGCCTGGATGTGCCGACGGACGACTCAGCGAGGGGTAACCGTCATGGCGTATGAGGAAGTGCGGTGATGACCGCGCGATCGACGCTGGGCGGCCGCGGTGGGCCGGCTGAGGTGTTCGTGGTGGGATTGGCCGAGGAACACCGCCGGTGCTGCGCCGTCTCGAGTCGCACCAGGCGCTCCAGTACCATCCGCTGTTGGGTTACGAAGGCGTCAAAGGGCGGGATCGCTACGTCCTTACGGATCTGATGACGGCCGCAGAGTTTCGGATGATCTCCGCCGCCGAGCTGCACCGGGCGGCGACCATGGTCCACGCAGGCATCGCCCGCTTCGCAGAGCCGGTCGACGAGCTGTTGGCCCGCGTGAGCCCGCCCGCCGAGACCGTCCGCCTCGGCGCCTGGGGGTGCGTGCCGAAGGAGGAGGTGGGCGTGGCGGATTCCCAGAGCTGTTGCTCGGTTCGGTCACCCGCCAAGTGCTGCACCACACCGCCTGCCCGGTCGCGGTGGTGCGGCCGTTCGCAGGCCACGCATAGGTCGCCCGGTGCGGGATGGCGCTAGCCGGCGGGGGCCCGACCGCGGTCGCTTCGCTTTCGACTGCCGGCGTGGCCCTTCGACGGAGCAGCTTTTCGAGCTCGACGGCCCACAGGACGATGGTGGAAGCGGCCAAGACGACGAGGAGATCGACCAAGGCGAGCGGCTCGACGCGCAGCAGGCCTTGCGTTGGAGCCCGGTAGAGCAGGCTGATCTGCACTGCCGCGGTGCCGAGCACGGCAGCCAGCAGCGGCTTGTTGCCGTCGCGCTCGGCCGGCTCGGGCCGAGCAGCATGACCCAGATTTCGCCGGAGTTCGACGTGAGGGTGTAGCGGATGAACCGGCGGATGTTGTCGTAGATCCGGCGACCTTCACCGATGGCGGTGACGATCGTGGCGAAGTTGTCGTCGGCCAACACCATGTCGGCTGCTTCCTTCGACGCTCAGAGCGGCAACAGCGAGCTGCCGTCCCAGGACAGCGAGCCCGCCGCTGCAACGGCGTCGGGGGAGCGTGAGCCTGCAGTAACCCCACGACCCCTCCGAGCGCCTTCGCCATCCCCGTGGCCACCACGATTGCGGTGGCACGACCATCGACAACGGCGGTGCCCTTGAACACCGTGTTGACCCGGTTGGCCACGAGATCGCCAAACCGCGACCACCAGGCCGTGCTCGTCGACGGTGCACGTGTCGATGCCGCATCGCCGCGCAGCGTGCAGCATCCGCTCGCCGTCGACGGCCCGAACCCGCCAACCGTCGAGGGTGGCCGCCACGGTGTGGTCGAGGGCGCGAATCCCGGGTCGACCACGAAGGGTCACCCGGCGGGTGGGATCACCACGACCGGGCAGCGGGCGTGCGCCACCACCTGGTGGCTGACCGAGCCCAGCACCAACCCCATGAAGCCGCCCCGGCCACGGGAGCCGACGACGAGCAGGTCGGCGTCCTTAGCCTCCTCGATCAGGACGTCGGCGGGCGTGCCAAAACGCGGAACGAACTCGGTCGTGACATCGGACGGCGCACGGCCGGCCTTGTCCAGCGCCGCAGCTAGCATCTTGTCGGTGATGTCCTCGGCTTCTCGGCGGACGCCCTCGTCGCGGGCGACCTCGGCGAGGAACGAGTAGGGGTAATAGGTGGGCCACGGCTCCAACGCGTGTACCAGCCGGACGGTGGCGTGACGGCGGCTGGCTTCCTCGAGCGCCCACTCCAGCGCGCGTTGGGATCCGGTCGAGTTGTCGATTCCGATCACGATGGTGCTCACGGCAGAATTCTCCTGTGTCGAGCGGTCACGCCCGCAGTGCACACTCCGGACCGAGGCGAATGACAGGGTCGGCCGAGCCGGTGGTGCAGAGGCCAAGGTCCCTCGACCCGCCGGACCCGCTACGAAACCGAGCCGCCCGACCTTGAAATGTCGGGACCAACGGCCGGTTCACCGACGTCGGAGCGCGCGCATGATCCAACCGTCCGCGGCTGCAGTAGCGCGCGGACCAGCACTCACCACGGAGGGGCCTGGTAATGACCAACGACGACGCAACGCCGCTATATCTTCCAGACGACCTGGTGCAGCGATACGGCCCCGAGGCCACAGCCCGCGTCCACGGCCTCCGCATCGCACCTCAGCAGGATCACGACGCTCCGACCACCCGTATCAGCCGTGTACGCCGGCAACTGGCCGCAGCGGCGGTCGCGGTGCTGCTGATCATGTGGTTGCCGGCGGCATGGGTCGGGTTTGGGGTCCTGCTGGGCCTGACCATCGCCACGGTGCACATCGTCAGGTGCGACTCCCGTCCGGTTCAAACAGCGCGCACCCGTCAACCTCACCCGGATTAGCGCGGGCGACCTAGCGTCACGATCATCGGCCGCAGCGGTCGGCGGGGTGTGCAGGCTGGCCAGCAAACGTGGCGTTGCCCGGGATGCGAGGGATTGATCACCTCGCCGCTTCGGCTCGAGGGAGGCGGCTCAGGGCCTCCGGCGCAGCGCCCGGGGATACTGTGCAAGCTGAGGATGCACGTCCCGACGGCTTGAGAAGGATTCGGCGAGGCCCCTGTGGGGGTGATCCGAGGAGGGTCGCCTAGCAGGGGGTTTCGCTCTGTCTGGTGCTACAGCGATACCGGCGCTGGCTCCCCTCATCCCTGGGGCCGCGAATCTGGCGTCCGGTGATCTCCGAGTGGATGATGCGGACCCAGCGTGCGGTGTGGCCGACTCGCCAGAGCGCGGTGCGCGTTGGTTGCCCTCGAGGCCGTCGACCTCGAAGCCCACCCAGGGCCAGTGGAGCGCGCTGTGCAGCTTGGTGCCGGTGTTGGTGGGAAACGCCACGGTTGACGTGTCGTGGTCGTAGACGTGGTTGATGGGATAGATCTCGGGTCGCCCGTCGACGATCACGGCGAGTCGCCCGAGCGTGGCCTCGGCGAGCCGCCGTCTGCACTGGTCGGACGAGAGGATGACCAGCCAGGTGTGGGTGGTCATGATCACATCCTGTCGAGGTCACCGGGCCACGTGCGGGCGAGCCGGGGACGGGGTCGGGCTCGTGTGATCCTCGGCGGGCACCGGCAGGAGCAGCACGGGGATGCAAGCGTTGGCGAGGACTTGCCTGACGACCTGGGCGCGCTCTTCGGCCAGCTTTTGGTTCCACACGAGCGCGATGACGTCGAAGGCCTCGCCTTCGGCGAGGTGGAGCACGGCGTCGGCCGGTGGTTCGCAGCCCAGCCGGACGTCGGCTCGGGCCGCGACTGCATGGCGGGCGGCGAACTCCTTGGCCCAGACCTGTTCCTCGTGGTAGGGCTCGTCCCAAAAACGTGGCAGAGCGGCGGGGCCGAAGGCGTGCAGCACGGTGACGTCGATGGTGGGGGCGTCGAGCA
>CAYQMQ010000008.1:0-21479 GCA_964418395.1 uncultured Actinomycetota bacterium | reverse complement strand
ACCCGAACTGTCGGCCGCCGAGCGGGCGGAGAACGCCGCCACGTCGCCGTCGCCCGCCCCCGCCCCCTCACCCTCGCCCACCCCCGCCCCCTCACCCTCGCCGCCGTCGTCGACGGGCCCCGCGTCGACACCGGAGCCGGACCCGGCTCCCCACCCCGAGCCGGAAGCGGTTCAACCGCTCACCGGCCTGCCCGCCGACGATGCGTCGGCGCTGGATCGCGCGGTGCTGGCGGTCAAGGTCGACAACACTTCCACCGCCCGTCCGCAAGAAGGGCTGCAGGACGCCGACGTGGTGATGGTGGAGCTGGTGGAATCCGCCACCCGGTTCGTCGCGCTGTACCACGCCAATGACCCGGGTCGGCTCGGGCCGGTGCGCTCGGGCCGGTTCATCGACGCCGACCTGTTGCTTCCCTTCGACCCACTGATGGCGATGTCGGGGGCCGCTGAACCGGTGCGCCAGGAGCTGCGCGAGGCCGGGTTGACGCTGTACGAGGTGGGCTCGGCGGGAGCGTGGGATATCGACCGCTCGCGGCCGTCGCCGCACCAGGTCTTTCTCCACCCCGCGCCGTTGTGGGAGGCGGCGGCTGCAGAGGGCTTGCCGCCCGCCGAGCAACCTTGGCCGTTCGCCCAGGAGCTGTCGTCCGCCGGCGCGGGGACCGAACGGGTGGCGTGGCGCTATCCCGGTGCCACGGCCGTCGTGTGGCGTTGGGACGCTAGCCGCCGACGCTGGCGGCGCAGCCAGGACGGCCACGTCCAGCACACCGCCGACGGCACCACCGTGAGGGCCGACAACGTGGTCATCGTCCACGTGCCGCGCGGCCCCAACTTCACCCGTCCGGTCGAGGTGGTCGGCGAGGGTCGGATCACCGTGCTCCGCCGCGGGCGGCGCGTCTCGGGCACGTGGGTGAAGCCCGATCCCGAGGCGCACTTCGTGTGGCTCGATGAGGCGGGCGAGCCGCTGGCGCTCGACCCGGGCACGACGTGGATCGAGCTGGTGCCCGAAGACGTGGATCTCGACGTGACCGACGCGCGTCGGCGAGCCGTGCCGGGCGTGCGGTGAGCGCCGGCAACGCACCTACCATTGGCCCCGTGACCGCATCCGGCCAACTGCCGTGGCAGGCCTCGCTTCTCGGGGTCGGCACGGTCAGCATCGACCGAGGGTTCTCGACCCTCGCCCGGCGCGAGCTCGCCGGCGGGGCGTGGGTCGATCACGCCCCCGGCTGGCTGTCGGGTGCGGACGAGGTCTTCGCCGAGCTGCTGTCCGCGGTGCCCTGGCAACAACACGACCGGTGGATGTACGACCAGCGGGTGACCGAGCCGCGCCTGACGGTCCGCTACACCCTCGTGGATGACGATGGTGGCTCGGGCGACGCGCTCCCGCACCCGGTGCTCGGCGAGGCGGCCGCCGTGCTGGGCGAGCGTTACGGCGTCACGTTCATCGGGATGGGCTGCAATCTCTACCGGGACGGACGCGACAGCGTCGCCTGGCACGGCGATCAGATCGCCCGCGACCTCCCCGAGGCGACCGTCGCCATCATCTCGCTGGGCGAAGTCCGCCCGTTCAAGCTGCGGCCCAAAGGCGGCGGCAAGTCCCTCACCTACCGTCCCGGGCCTGGGGATCTGCTGGTGCTCGGTGGCTCGTGCCAGCGCACCTGGGATCACGCGGTGCCCAAGGTGCGCGGTGTGGGAGCTCGGATCAGCGTGCAGTTCCGCCACGCCTACGACTGACCTTCCAAGGACCGCTGCCGATGGGCTTTCACCTGCCGTTTGGCGACGACGAGATTCCCGCGTTCGACATCGCCCTCGCCGTCGTCACGATCATCGTGATCGGGGGGTTGGTGGCGTGGGCGATGGGCTGGATTTGAGCTCGGCCAGCACCGCGAGGGCCGACGCGTCGTCGGGTTGGGCCTGCGCGGCACGCTCAGCGCGCACCCGGGCCTGATACCGCCCGATCGCCGCGGCCGCGTCGTCGTCGCTCCATCCCAGGGCCTCGCCCATCACCCGGGCGACGCTCTCCGCGGCGGCCTCACCGCGGTCGGCGGTCTCGATCGAGATCCGCGTGCGGCGGCTGAGGACGTCGACGAGATCGCGGGCGCCTTCGTGGGTGGCGGCATACCACGCCTCCACCTGCAGATAGCCCTCCGCGCCGGGGATCGGCTGGTCGAGCCCGGGCCGGTCGGACAGGACGTCGAGCACCTCGGTGGTCAGCGCGCCGTAGCGCCGCAGCAGGTGCTCCATGCGGCTGAGCGGCAGGCCGGCGTCGCGGGCGAGTCGGGCCCGCCCGGCCCACACCGCCGGGAACCCCCGCGCGCCCAGCAGCGGCAGGCGGGCCGTCGATGACGCCGGCACCGGGTGGGGCAAGCCCTCGGCGGCCGCGTCCACCGCATCGGCGGCCATCACCCGGTAGGTGGTGTACTTTCCGCCGGTGATCGTGACCAGTCCGGGGGCGGGCCGTGTGACGGTGTGCTCGCGGGACGCTGTGGTGGTGTCGCCGTCTGGGTTATGGGCCAAAGGACGCAGGCCGGCGTAGACGGCTTCGATGTCATCACGGCTGAGTGGGCGGCGGACCACCTCGTTGACCCGCGACAGGAGGTAGTCGATGTCCTCCCTGGTGGCCGTGGGACAGTCTTTGTCGAGCGCCCATGCGGTGTCGGTGGTGCCGATGAGCCAGTGACGGTGGTGCGGCGGGGCGGGCCAGGGGATGACCAACAGCACGCTGCGTTCGGTGCGCAGGATCATGGCGGTCTCGGCGTCGAGGCGGTCGCGCGGCACCACCAGGTGGATGCCTTTGGATGCGCGCACGGTGTCGGCCGGATAGCCGGCGAGGCGGTGCAGGTCGTCGCTCCACACGCCCGCGGCGCCGACTGTTTGGTCGGCCTGAACCGACAGCGTCCCGCCGCGCTCGTGATCCTCGACGTGGGCGCCGACCACGGCGTCGCCCTCACGTCGCAGACCGGTCACCTCGGCCCGGGTCAACACCGTGGCCCCGTGCCGCGCGGCCGTGCGGGCCAGCTCCACGGTGTGGCGGGCGTCGTCCACCTGGGCGTCCCAGTAGTGGATGGCTCCCGTGACGGCGTCGTCGCGGAAGGCGGGGGCCGAGCGCAGTGCCTGGCGGCGCGTCAGATGCCGATGGCGGGGCAACGGGTTCGGGCCGGCGAAGTAGTCGTACAGCCACAGGCCTGCCCCGACGTAGGCTCGCTCCCACACGCGGTGGCGCAGCGGATACAGGAACGGGACGGGCCGGACCAGATGGGGACACACCGTCTCCAGCAGCAGCGTGCGCTCTCGCAGCGCTTCGCGGACGAGGCCGACGTCGCCCTGCTCGAGATAGCGCAGCCCCCCGTGGATCAGCTTGCTGGAGCGGCTCGAGGTGCCGGAGGCGAGGTCCCCTCGCTCCACCAGCGCGACGCGCAAGCCGCGGGTGGCGGCGTCAAGGGCGACGCCGGCTCCGGTGACGCCACCGCCGACGACCAGCACGTCGAAGCGCTCCGACCCCAACCGGTGCCGTGCCTGCGACCGCTGCCGAGGGCCGAGATCGGCCAAACCGCTCACATGACCCCCGTGCGGGGCGCATCGCGCAGGCGCACACCCAGCTCCGGATCCGAGGTGATGAATCCGTCGAGGTCGCAGTCCAGCGCCGCGGCGATCTCGCTCTCGGTGTCGAGGGTGTAGGCGCGCAGGCGGAGCCCGGCCGCGCGAGCCTGAGCTCGCAGATCTGGCCCGCAGCTCACCCACGGGCTGTGAAGCCCGCTGGCGCCGAGGTGTTGGGCCGTCAGCCATGGTTCGGGCTGGGCCGGGGTGTGCAGCAGCGCGGTCTCCAACGGCGAGATCAGGCGCAGTTGGTGCAACAGGGACGGGTCGAACGCGGACACGGTCACAAGATGACCGAGATCGGACGCCTCGACGAGGTCGGCCACGCCGCGCAACAGCCACGTGCGGGGCTCGGCGTCCTTGAGCTCGACGTGCAGCTCGGGCTGGTGATCTTGCGCCCAGGCGAGGACCTCCTCCAGCGGGGGGACGCCGGCCGGCCTGTGCCGATCGCCGGCGGCTGGACACCGCAGCCGGCCCAGCTCGGCCGATGACAGCGCGCTGACACGGCCGTGGCCGTCGGTGGTGCGGTCGACGGTCGCGTCGTGGACGACCACCGGGATGCCGTCGCGGGCCAGGCGCACGTCCAGCTCGACGCCGTCGGCACCGTGCGAGAGCGCGGCGGCGAACGCCGGCAGGGTGTTTTCCGGTTCGTTGCGCGTGTCCCCGCGGTGGGCGAGCACGTGCGGCCGGGTCATCACTGCCTTTCGAGGTAGGAGGTGCGCTCCAGGCTAGGCGGCTGGCGGGCAGGCGGGGTCGCCACGACCGAAAGGAGCCCGCGGCGCTTCCCGCATGCGCTAGCGTGCGCCCGCGACCTGAACGACGATCCTGTGGCAGGCCACGACCCTGTCACTGAGGAGGTAGCCATGGCGTACGTGACCGTGGGGACGGCAGAGGATGCTCCAGGGGATGGCGAGCTGGAGCGCTTCGAGGTCAGCGGGACGGCGGTGGTGGTGGCCAACGTGGGCGGCGTGTTGCACGCGTTGGGCGACGTCTGCACGCACGCGGAGTGCTCGCTGGCCGAGGGCGAGCTCGACGAGAACGAGCTCGTGTGCCCCTGCCACGGCGGCACCTTCGACGTGACCACCGGCGAGGTCCTCGCGGCTCCGCCGATGAAGCCGGAGCCGGTGTATGCGGTGCGCGTGCACGGCGACGAGCTGCAGATCGAGGTCTGACGGCCATGGCCGGCCCGATCGTGATCGTTGGGGCCAGCACCGCGGGCGGCAGCGCGGCGATGACGCTGCGCCATGAGGGCTTCGAGGGGCCGGTGGTCTTGATCGGCGCCGAGCCACACCCGCCGTATGAGCGCCCACCGCTGTCCAAGGCCTATCTGCAGGGCCATGCGTCCGTGGAGCAGCTGTGGCTCCAGCCGCAAGGGTTTTGGGCTGAGCAGGAGATCGATACCCGCTTCGGGGCGGCCGCAACCCGGGTGGATCCCGCCGCGCAGGTGGTGGAGCTCGCCGACGGCGAGCGGGTGAGCTACGACCAGCTCCTGATCGCCTCCGGCGGACGGGCTCGCCGGCCCCCGATCCCCGGCATCGACCTCGCCGGCGTGTGTGACCTGCGCGACATCGCCGACGCCGACGCCATCCGCCACCGGGCCGAGACGGCACGCCGGGCGGTCGTGGTCGGGCTGGGCTTCATCGGCTGCGAGGTAGCCGCATCCCTGCGCGGGATGGGCCTGGAGGTCGTCGCCGTCGAGCCACAGGCCGTGCCGCTGGCCCACGTGCTGGGTGAGGAGGTCGGCACGGCCATCGCCGGTCTGCACCGCGGACACGGGGTGGAGCTCGTGCTGGGCGACGCGGTCGATCATTTCGACGGCGACGGCCAGCTCGAAGCGGTGGTCACCCGGGAGGGGCGCCGGCTGGACGCTGAACTGGCCGTTGTCGGGCTCGGCATCGAACCGGTCACCGAGTTCGTGGACGGCGCCGACCTGGTGATCGACGACGGCATCGTGGTAGACGACTTCTGCCGCACCTCGGTGCCTGGGGTGTACGCGGCCGGCGACGTCGCCCGCCACTACCACCCGCTGTTGGAGCGCCATGTCCGCGTCGAGCACTGGCAACACGCGCTGAAGCAGGGAGCGGCGGCCGCGCGGGCGATGCTCGGGGTGGGCGAGTCCTACCGTGATGTGCACTGGTTCTGGTCCGACCAGTACGACACCACGATTCAGTCCGCCGGTGTGCCTCACCACTGGGACGAGCTGGTCGTGCGGGGCGACCTCGGCACGTGCCGCGGCAGCGCCTTCTACATCGCTGACGGGCGGCTCGAGGGGGTGGTGGGGCTCAACCGGCCGCGCGACGTCCGTGCGGCCATGCGCCTGATCGCAGCCGACATCCCGGTCGATCCCGGCGAGCTGAGCGACGAGGACGTGGACCTGCGCGAGCTCGCTCGACGCGCCAGCGGCTGACACGGCCGCTACCGCTGCGCTACGTGAGCGGCTGCTAGCTACGAGCCTGAGGCGTTCGGCGTGGCCTCCTCGCCGGCCAGTCGGCGCCGCAGCTCGTCGCGCAGCACCCGGGCGTGGCTGTGGGTGACGTCGCGGGTAGCGGTCAACAGCGTGACGCGCCCCGTTCGGGCCCGTTCTGTCAGCTCGTCGACGGCTCCGGCCCGGGGCGCGTCGCGCAGCTCCGCGCGGTAGCAGCGCGCGAACTCCTCGAAGCGTGCCGGATCGTGGCCGAACCACTGGCGCAACTCGCGGCTGGGTGCCACCTCCCGTTGCCAGTCATCCAGCGCGGCATCCGCTTTGCGCACTCCGCGGGGCCACATCCCGTCGATCAGCACGCGCTGGCCGTCTCCCGTCGCGGACTCGTCGTAGATCCGGCGCACGCGCAGGCGCTGCTGCGCCTTGTGGGGCGCAAGGGACCCCGTGCTGGTGCCCTGGTCTGCTGAGCTCATGCGCCGGCCTCGGCCTGCTGTTGATGCGCCGTGCAATACCGGGCCGTCGGTCGCACGCGCAACCGATCCGGGTCGATGGGCTCCCCGTCCATCTCGCAGCGACCGTAGGTCCCCGCCTCCAGGCGTTGTAGGGCCGCGTCGATCTCCATCAGGTCCGCCTCCGCGTGCTCCAGCGATGTCTGCGCCACCTCGCGATCGGCCACGTAGGGGGCGTTGTCGCCGGGGTGCTCCGAGACGGGGTTGAGCTCGGAGTAGTTCTGGTCGTTGGCCAAGACCTCCTGAGCCGCGTGCCGGCGCGTCTCGGCCTGCTCGCGCTCAGCCTGCAGGAGCTGGCGGGCTTCCTCCGGATCGAGCGTCATACGACCATGCCTCCTGGGCCGGCGGTGGTCGTCCTATGGGTACCCATCACCGCGGGGTGACAATCCGGGCCTGCCCAACCGGCCGGATGCCACGGTCAGCCCGGTGACGTCCGGGCCGACCGCTGGAGGGTCTTCAGGACGACGATTCGTCGACGACCAGCGCCTGATTGATCAACTGCAGCAGCTGTTCCTTGAGGATCTGGATGCCCTCGATCTCGTGAGTGGAGGCCTCGGGGCTGTCGGCCACCTCCTCTCGCAGCCGCAGCAGCCGACGTTCGGGCATGGCGTCCAAAATCTCACGCAGGTTCTCGTAGGCCATGGTCGTGTGCCTGTCGGGCTCGGGGTCCGGACCATTCCATCGTGACGAGTGTGCACCAATCAGGCAGGTGCCGGGCTCCGAACCAGTGCTGGACCATTGAGATCGAGACCAGAGAGGTCGCTGATGACACAGACTGGAACCATTCCTGCACGCTTTCGCCTCGCCCTGGGGGTGGTGACGGCGACGCTGTTCGTGCTGTCGCTGAGCTGGGCCAGTCCGGCAGCCGCCTTCATCGAGGAGAACCCCGGCGACGAGGCCACCGTGCAACAAGTGCCCGCAGAAGAGGACGCCGGCGGGACCAGCGCCGGGGGTTTCGTCGAGGTCGAATCCGCCCCGACGGGCGGCGTCGACGCGGGGTTCGGCGGAACGGCCGACGGTGGGGCCGGACTCGGGCTGCCGCACGCAGTCGCCGCGGCGCTGCTCGTGCTGACCGCCGCCGCCCACGTGACCCGCAATCGCAAAGCCGCCGCGGTGGACGCCTGAGGTCGCGCGACCGACGGCTGTCGTGAGCGTCGAGCTCCCGCCTGACGCATCCGACCACGAAGCGCGCATCCCCGTGCGCGGCTACGTGGTCGTGCTCGCCCACATCGTGGCGGTGCTCATGCTGGCGGCGTGGGCGCTGGACAACGCCCTGCCCCCAGACAACACCGACGCGGTGACGGCGATCGACAGCGAGGCGGCGGAGCCGGAACGGCTGGCAACGCTCGAACCCGTCGACCGAGGCGGACGTGGGGCCGTCGCCCCGACGGGCGTGCACATGCCCACGGTGGACATCGCCGCCGACACGATCCCGGTGGGCACAGAGAACGATGGAAGCCTCGAGGTGCCGGACGACCCTCAAGTCAGCGGCTGGTGGAACGGCGGGGCAGCGCCGGGGGAGCACGGCGCCGCGGTGATCGTGGGCCACGTCGACTCCCGGGAGGGGCCAGGGGCGTTCTTTCGCTTGGGTGATCTCAGCGCCGGGGAGGTGGTCACGGTCGATCGGGCGGACGGCGCCAGCGTCAACTTCCGCGTCGACCGGATCGAACGCCATCCCAAGGACGAGTTCCCCACCGCTGCCGTGTACGACCACACCCGCCAGCCCACGCTGCGGCTGATCACGTGCTCAGGGGAGTTCGACCTCGGAGAACGCAGCTATGAGGAGAACACGATCGTGTTCCTCGAGCTCGCGTCCCCCGCCTCGGAGGTCGTTGACCGCCCTGCGGGAAGGCCAGCGCCGGCACAAGCCGAAGCGTCAGCACGAGCCCAGCCGGCTCCACGAGGTAACCCGCGCCCGGCCGATGGAGAGGCGCAGCCCGACGCCGGAATCCCCATCGCCGCCGCGTTGTTGAGCCTCGCTGGCACGACCGGCGGAGTGGTCCGCCAGCGCCACGCATCGGGCTGACTTGGGTTTGTGTCGCCACCACACCACTGAACCAAGGTGACCAATCAAATCGCGAGCACGCTCCGAACCATGGGTAGCCACAGCAGACAGAGCCCCACTGGCTCTCAGCTGCGCCAGGCATGTGCCGCACACACCCACACCGAGAAGGAAAGCCAAATGCGCCATGTTCGACTGAAGGCTGCGCCCGTCGCAGCGATTGCCGCACTTCTGTTGCTGCTCTCCGCTTGTGACACAGGCGAAGCGAGTGGTGACGACGACACGCAAGACACCAACGCCGAAGAGTCCGAGGGATCAACAGACGACGAGCAGGCGGAGGAACCCAGCACCGATTTCGCCGTCGACATCGACAGCACCGGCGACCCCTACGCCGACGTCAAGAGCGCCGCCGGCCACGTTGAGGGCTCGGCCGAGGTCTTGTCCGGCGGCATCGCCACCGCCACCGAGCTGGAGGGCGACCCAGCCAGCCAGGCCTCCGAGCTGCGCGCGACGTTGGCCGGGCTCCTGCAGGAGCACGTGTACCTCGCCGGCTACGCCGTCGACGCCGCCTACAGCTTCGGTGCCGACAGCGGCGAGTTCGAGCTGGCCTCGAACGCGCTGGACGAGAACTCCGTGGAGCTGGCCGACCTGATCGGGTCTGCCGCTGGCGATGACAACCGTGAGGCGTTCCTGAACCTGTGGCGCAACCACATCGGCTTCTTCGTCGACTACGCGGTCGCCCAGGCCGAGGGTGACGAAGACGCACGCCAGCAGGCGCTCAGCGACCTCGAGGGCTACACCGGCGACGCCGGCGCGTTCTTCGAGGAGATCACCGGCGGCGAGCTGCCCGCCACGGCGATGTCGGACAGCCTGAGCGTGCACATCGACACGCTGACCACCGCCATCGACTCGCTCGCCGCCGGCGACGCGTCCGCCTTCGACGACACCAAGGCCGCTGCCGACCACGTGGTCGAGAGCGCCGGCGTGCTGTCCGGCGGCATCGCTTCGGCCATCGATGCTGAGGGTGATGTGAACTCCGAGGCCGCGCAGCTGCGCACCGGCCTCACCTCTGGCCTGCAGGAGCACGTCTACCTCGCCGGCCTTGCGGTCAAGACCGCCTACGCCGAGGGTGCCGACAGCCCGGCCTTCGAGGCCGCGGCCGCCACGCTGGACACCAACTCGGTGGAGCTCGCCGACGGAATTGGTCAGCTGGCCGGAGACGAGAACCGTGAGGCGTTCCTCAGCCTGTGGCGCAATCACATCGGCTTTTTCGTCGACTACGCCGTCGCCACGGCCGAAGACAACCAGGAGGGCCAGGTCCAAGCGATCTCCGATCTCGAGGGCTACACCGGCGACGCCGGCGCCTTCTTCGAAGAGATCAGCGCCGGGGAGCTTCCGGCCGATGCCGTGTCCGACAACCTGCGTGAGCACATCTCCACGCTGGCCGGCGCCATCGACTCGCTGGACGCTGCGATCAACAAGTAGCTCAGCAGCCAGCACCCGCCCACGAACGGGGCCCGCTCCGAAAGGAGCGGGCCCCGCTTTCGTGTGTCGCGAGGTCGCGATCAGGCCCGCTGGGCCTGCTCGCGGAACTCGCGCACGGCCTTGGCCAGCCCGTCCCCGTCGAGGACGTCGGCCATCAAACCGATCTGTGCCTCGTACACATCGGACGGGACCGCCTGGCGGATCTCGTCCTCGAGCATGTGGTAGACGTCGAGGCCCAACTGGGCCTCGGCCAACGGACCTGCGTAGCTCGGATCACCGAGCACCACCGTCTCGGCCGCGATGCTGGCTGCTTCGGGGTCCGGAGCACCGAGCACCACGATGAGGTGCTCGGCTCCGTGCTCCTTGGCCAGCCGCTCGATCGCGGTCTGGGTGTCCAGGTCCATGGCTCCTGACGCGGTTCACACGAAGCAGGCGGTGGAGACGTAGACGGTGTGGCCGCCGGCCGCCTCCACACACGCTTGGATCGCGGGACCGGCGATGCCGTCGCGCTCGCCGATCACGATCGTTTGCTTGCCGTTGAACATCCGTTGCTCCTTGTTGGGGTTGTCGGTTGCTCGGCGTGGCGGAGCGGTCACCCCACCTGCTCGTCGAGCCAGGCGTCGACCGTGTCGCGATTCAGGCGCGGGTCGGACACGCGGGCGATCTCCTCGCCGTCGCGGAACAGCAGCAGGGTGGGAAGCCCCATCACTTTCAGTTCCATGCACAGTCGGCGCGCCTGGGACGCGTCGAGCTTGGCGAGGGTCAGCTGCGGGCGCTCCTCCACCAGCTCTTCCAGCTGCGGGGTGAGCGCCAGGCACGATTGGCACGAGGGTGCCCACACGTCCACGAGCACCAGGCCGTCGGCCACGGTGTCCCAGAACTCGTCGCGGGTGACATCGACGACGCTCACGATTGACCTCCTGGGTTGCGTTCCAACAGCACGCTCATGCCGTCTGAGGCGTGGCTCATCCGGCCCAAGAACAAGCTGCCCTTGGCGAGCAGCAAGGATCGCTGGGCCTGTCCACGGGTGAGACGCTCGCACGCGTGGGGCAGGTAGCACAAAGCGGAGGCGAGATGTCCCTGTGTGGGCGCGAAGCCGGGCATGCCCCGCTCCTCGGCGAACGTCTGGATGTCGTCCCGCTCGATCTCGCCGCGCTGGGCGGCCATCGCCGCCAGCGTGCGGTAGTTGCGGGCCGCCACATCCCCCGAGCCCTGGGGCTCGGTGATCTCGGGATTGTGTAACTCGGTGGCGTAATCGTCGACGTCGGTCATCGTCAGCCCCACTCGCTCCAGCGGGTCCACCCCGAGGGAGGTGACGATCTGCGGGTTGGCGCTGCCGGCGCCGACGGCGTGACGGCCGACCGCCTCGAGGCGCACCCGCGGCGACCGGCCGTCGTCGGCGGTGACCAGCGCCGCCGCGCCACCGACGACGTCCTCGAGCACCGGCAGGTCGTGGCTGAGATGGCCTTGGAACTTCATGCCCAGCTTGGGCAGCGATCCGCCGGCGACCACCGCCACGGTGTCGAACACGCCGGCGGCCACGAAGCTGGCGGCGGTGACCAGCGCCGGGATGGGGGCGGCGCAGAAGTTCTTGGCGTCCATGCCGGAGGCCTCGTTCAGCCCGGCGGCCTCGGCGATGGCCTTGGCCATGTTGCCCCCGCCGCGCTGATACCGGTCACCGACCGCTTCCTCGGAGCACCCGATGACGTACTCGATCGAGTCCGGGTCCACCCCGCCGTCGTCCACCAGATGCCGCAGCGCCAGCAGGCCGGTGGCCTTGCAGACGAGGTTCTCCAGCAGCACCGGGGCGGTCAGCGACTCGTCGTCGTCGTGTGCGGCACGGATCGCTCCGGCCAGCCGGTCGCGGCCGAAGTGCAACGGCAGCGCGCCGGGTTCGGCGGCCGCCGCCTCGGCGTCGCCGGCGGCGGCGGCGATCTGGTCCAGATCGAACGCTTTCGCCAGCGGATGGCGCGACAGGCGGGCGGCGGCGTCCTCGGCCACGGCCGGGTCGAGGGTGAGCAGGTCGAAATGGTCCACCGAGGCCGCCAAGCCCAGGAGCTCTTCCTCGGGCATGATCTCGCCGGCGGGAGCCTGGCGGTTGGCGCCGGCCATCTGCTGGCCCACCCAGGGCCGCGCCGGCAGCTCACGCGGGTGAAGCCGGCCGACATAGGCCTGGTGGGGCGGATAGGCCACCGCCTCCTCAAAGCTGCGCAGCGCGTCGAGGAACTGGCGTTCGACCCCAGCGTCGGCCGCCAGCTCCCGGGTCGGCTTGGAGCCGTGGCGGGCCAGGCCGGGGGTGTGCGCGAGCACGTTCGTGGCCCCAACGACCACCGGGTCGCGACTCGAGCTGGTGCTCACGTCACTGCTCCTTCAACCTCGAAGATCGTCGGTTCGCTGACCGGCGTGGCGAGCGCCTCCACGGCGCGCTCGACCAGGCGTCGACGCCACGCGTGCTCGGCCTCCGGCTCCAGGGAGGGATCTCCGGTGGGGTAGGGGATGCCACGGGCCGGCACGATGCGAGGGGTGCCCATCTGCTCGGCGATCGACACCAGATTGCACACCAGGGCGGTGGGCAACCCGGCCCGTTCGAGTTCCTTTGCCAGCGTTGACCCGCAACGCGTTCCGGTGCCTCAGGTGGCGGTCAGGATGACGGCGAGCACCGACGAGCTGCGCAGCTCGGCGGCCCATTCCACCCCGAACCGGCGCGCGTTCGCCACCGGGGTGCCGTTGCCGGCCGTCACGAAGTAGGCCTCGTGCAACGAGCCGATGCGCCCCTCCCGCTCGAGCTCGCGGGCGGCGTCGAGCGGCACCATCCGGTGGGGGTCGGCGTTGGTCGCCGCCGTGGAGAAGCCGCCGTCGATGGAGATGTAGGTCTCGGGAGCGAGGCTGGCGAGCCCCTCGATGGGATAGCGAGCCCACTTGGTGGCGCGGGCCGCCTCCAACCGGTCGGGGTTGTCGCCCGGGATCAGCGCCCCTTCGGTGGCAAGCGCCACCTTGGCCGTGGTCGGGTCGGTCAGCGGCCCGGCGGGCGTGATGGGGTCGAAGCGCGCGGCGGGGATCTCGGTGGCGTCGCGATCCCCACCGAGCCGGGCCAAGGCCAGATCGATCGCCCGCTCGGCCGACCGAGCGTCGGCGACGGTGTTGCGTCGCGGCACGCGGCCGATGCGCCCGTTGTCGGCGGTGACCGGCTGGCCGGCAGCGAGCTTGTCCACCGCGGCTGCCAGCGCCTGCATGGAAGCGCGCATCTCACGTGCGGCCGCGCCGCTGGCCACGACCACGGCCGCGCCGGCCTCGTCCACGCCGGGATTCTCGGGGTGCATGGCGGCCACGGCCGGCATCCCCGCGGCGTTCGCGGCTGCCGCCACCCGCCCGCAGGCCAGGCCGTAGCGTCCGCTGCCGAACGCCGGTCCGGCCACGAGCAGGTCGGCGCCGGATTCGCGGATCAGCGCCAGCACCTCGTCGATCGCTTCCGGTCCGGACGCGGCTCGGTCATCGCCGCACGAGACGGTGGCCACGATCTGATGCTCGTCGCCCACGAGCCCGTCGAGCAGTCGGCCCGGGCCCACGGGGCCGTCGTGGCGCTGTGGCGGCGAGTCGGCGGTCTCCTCGCCGCCGATGCCCGCCTGGAACTGGTTGACGTAGTGGACGAGCCGCATCAGGCAACCTCTCGACAGGTCAGCCGGCCCCACCCCAGGGGGTTGAGGGAGCCGAGGATCGCGGCCACCGGAAGCTCCAACTCGTCGGTGGCCGGCGCATCAGCGATGTGCACGTGCGTGCCGCCCAGGGCGTGGTCGACGGCGGGCAGGGTCATGCGCTCGTCGTAGTTGCCGGCGCTGATCATGGCGGTGGCGCGGCGCGGCGGCGACACCACCGGCGGCCCCGTGCCGTCGGGGCCGGACATCTCCGCGAAGATCCCCACGGCCGCGATGCCGGCGTCTTCGAGCAGGTCGAGCTTGAGCGAGAGGTCGGTGTCGGCGTTGCCCGCTCCCTCTTTGGTGACGACGACGGCATCGAAGCCGGCCGCGGCGCACAGCCCTGCCACGTGGGCCGACACCTGCTCCTTCTCGCGCTGGTCGACGGGTTCGGGACACAACACCAGGCCCGCAAAATCCGCCTCTTCGCCGTGCCGCCGGCGCAGGCCGGCGACCACCGGGTGGTTGAGATGCATCCACGTGGAGTTGCGCAGGCCGGGATGGCCGTACTGGCCGCTGACCACCGCGCCGTCTTCGACCTCGGCCGGGTCGATCCACGTGGGCAGGCTCGTGGCCATGCTGCGCCCGTAGACGAACACGTCCTTGAAGGCCCCTTGGGACTGCAGGTTCGTCACGACGCCGACCCGGGGCCGGCCGGTGTCCCTCCCCGGCGTGGCGGGCGCAGGCAGCACCTCCACCTCGTCGGGTTCGGCGTCGACGGCCGCGTCGGCCAGCGTCACGGCCAGCCGCAGCAGCCCGCGCCGCAACGCCGCATCGACGTCGTGCCAACTGGCGTCGTCGGCTGCCTCGAACTCCACGACCACGTTGTGGGTGCGGGCGTACGGCGACAGCGACGCGGCCGGCCCGGCCATGTCGATGATCCCCTCCTGGTTGCGGGGGAGATGGCCGGCGGCCATGACCGCGACGTCTCGAAGGACGTGGGTGTCCCGCGGTCGGTGTGGCTGGGGCGGGCCGAGAAATCCCGGGAACATCCCTCCGGCGGTCCCCTTGCTGCGGGGCTCGACGACGTCGAGGGGGTTGACGATCCGCACCGACTCGCCGGGGTGGGCCAGGCGCAGCCGCACGCCTCGCAGCGCGGGGTCGCGGAAGGCGGCGTCGACGTCATCCGAGCCGACGGCGAGCACGCCGTCGGCATAGTGGGTCCGCTCGCCGTGGCGGATGTCGGTCACGCGGTGCACCCTGCGGCGCATGCCCGCCGGGAAGCTGGTGTTCGCTTGGGGCCTGGGTTCGCCCGTGGGGTCGGAACTGGAGCGCAGCGTCGCAGTCATCCCTTCCACTCTCGCGACAGCACCAGACCGTCACATCCACCGGAGGTGGGAGTGGCGTGGGCATTTCCGCCCGTGGGGGCTCCCCGTCCTGTGGTCGCTGCCACCCCACCCTGTAAACTAGGGGTTTACCCCGACGATCGAGTTGCGATGACTGCTTGGCACGACCCGGATGATCCGACCGACGCGCGGACGGAACGGCTGGACGACGAGATCCCCCACATCGCCTTCTTCGAGCAGGCTCGCCGGCCACTTCCCGAAGACGATTGCGCCGAACGGGCGTGCAAGGCGCTGGCCGAGTTGGGCTACGAGGGGTTGCGTGACGAAGAGACCACCGCGGAGTCCGAGCCCGAGGACCAGACCGCCGCGTGGAAGCGCAAGCTCGAAAGCGAGGGGAAGCTGAGGTCGCAGGCGCCCACCGTCGGCCGCCTCGTGGTGGACGCGGCCCGGCTCAACTAGCCCTCACGTAGCGCAGCGGTAGCGGCCGGGGGTGAGCCGCTCAAGCAGCGCAGCGGTAGCGGCCGGGGGTGAGCCGCTCAAGTAGCGCAGCGGTAGCGGCGGGAGGTGAGCCGGTCCCACAACACCACGGCGCCGGCGACCACAGGCCGCCGGCGCCGGTGAGTGAGGTGGAGCGGGTGGTGTTAGAACTCGGCCGTCGTGCCGCCGACCTGGCCCTCGGTGCGCCGCTCGTCCTCGGCCTCAGCCCCGTCGTCGTCGACGCTGAGCTGAGAGTCGCTTTCGCGTTCGATGTTCGCTGAGGGGGCTTCAGAGCCCGGCAGGCGGGCGCGTTCGCTGTCGTCGCTGTCGTCGCTGTCGTCGCCGTTCTCGCCATCGTCACCTTCAGGGACGTCGGGCGCTTCGGGGGTGCCCGGGTTCCCGGGGGTGCCCGGGTTCTCGGGGGCATCCGGGTTCTCGGGGGCATCCGGGTTCTCGGGGGCGTCCGGGGTGTCGGGGGCGTCCGGCGCCTCAGGGGCGTCCGGCGCGTTGGGGGCGGACGGGGCCGCGGGGGCCTCTGGGTCGTCCAGGCCACCGTCGCCACGGTCCGGCATCTCGGCTCCGTCGATCTGCGCCGAGCCGCCGGCGTTGCCGTTGCCCTCGCCCTCGGCGTTGGCGCCCGGCGCCTCGATGCCGGCGCCGCCGCCGCCGTTGGCGTCACCGCCGCCGCTCACCGTGGCGTGGGCAAGGCCCCAGCCCGGCAGGAGCATGGCTGCCGCGGCCACGCCTGCGATCTTCCGGTTCGTCTTCATCGTGGACCTCCAACTTCGCGTCTTGCTTGTAGGGGGGCCTCAGCGCACGCTGAAGCTGGAGGTGTCATCGGCGAGAAGGGCTAGTCCATAAGTACTGACCCGCGCTGATTGCCCAGCGGCCGGACCGCGACGGTCGCCTGGTCCTAGAGGTCGCACCCCTCAGGGCCGCAACTCGCG
This sequence comes from uncultured Actinomycetota bacterium, assembly GCA_964418395.1. Classification (GTDB taxonomy): domain Bacteria; phylum Actinomycetota; class Nitriliruptoria; order Euzebyales; family Egibacteraceae; genus QS-5-72-10. The sequence goes on along the minus strand of CAYQMQ010000008.1, from coordinate 5,068 downwards.
GCGTTCGATCCGCCGCCCACCGCCTCGAGGGGCTGTCGTGCAGCGCGGGCCTTCTCCAGGGCTTGGAGCAACACCTCGGCCGGCTGCGCGCCGGACACGGCGAACGCCCGGTCGAACACGAAGAACGGGACACCGCTGATGCCGAGTTGGCGCGCAGTGGCCTCATCGGCCCGGACCGCCTCAGCGTAGGCGTCCCCGGCCAGGAGCTCACGGGCCTCGTCACGGTCGAGCCCGGCCTCGCCGGCCAGGCGGACCAGCACCTCGGCCTGCGCGACTGGCTCGCCCTCGCACAGGTAGGCCGCCAGGAACCGCTCCTTGACGGCGTCCTGCACGCCCCGCTCCGCGGCCAGGTGCAGCAGGCGGTGCGCATCGAAGCTGTTGCCCGGGCGCGCGAGGTCGAGGCGGAAGTCCAGCCCTTCGCCGGCGGCTTGCTCGGTCATCTGGCGCTGAAAGTCCCGCGCCTCCGCAAGGCCGATGCCGTACTTGGCCGCGAGGTGCTCGTCCAGCGGCTCGGTGCGCTCCGATGGCGCCCCCGGATCGAGCTCGAAACTGCGCCAGCGCACGGCCACCTCGTCGCGATGGTCGAACTGCGCCAGCGCCGCCTCCAGCCGGCGCTTGCCGGTGAAGCACCAGGGGCAGACGACGTCGGACCAGATTTCGATTTCCATACGGCACGGCTCCTGGCAGAGACAACGGGTACTGGCACTGGGGAACGTCGTAGCTTGCGGCGATGTTCCCGATGGGGGCCGGTGCCAGAAGATGAACTATTGCACATTGGATGTAGGGGAGTGGAGAAGTACAACTTGACGGAACGTCAGTTCCAGCGCATGATCGCAAGTGCGGAGGCAACTCCGAATGTTCGTTTCATCGCCCTGGCCGCGCCGTCCTGCGCGACATGTGCGATTCGAGGGGCTTACCGCTCCCTATGGTGAGGACCAAGTCATGACAACCAGCGAAGTGTCCGTGCCGACCGTAGCTGAGCAGGCCAAGCCCCTGCTGGGCCATATCGCCGGCTATGCCAGCCACAAGACGATCGCCCAGGGGTTGCGCAGCGGGCTCATCGCGGCCCTCGCTGCGGCGTCAGAGGGTGTCACCGCCGACCAACTCGCCCAGCAGTTGGGCTTCGACCCCTTCTATGTGGCGGTGTGGTGTCGTGCGGCGCTGGCGGCGGGGGTGTGTGAGCGCGCCGGCGAGGGGTACCTGCTCGCCGCCCACATGGAGACGCTGCTGCTTGACCGCGGTTCGCCGGCCTACGTCGGCGGGGTGTTCCAGGTGTTCGAGCAACGCGAGATGTTCACCCGCTTCGAAGAGGTGCTGGCCTCCGGCGAGCGGCTGTGGTGGGACGAAACCAGCCCCGAGTGGATCGCCGGCGTGGCCGGCACCGGCACGCCGTTCTACACGCGCCTGGTGCCCGGCGGGCTGGCCCAAGTGCCCGGATTGGTCGAGCGCTTGGACGCGGGCTGTCGCATCGTCGACACCTCGTGCGGAGCTGGCGCCGGCGTGGTGCGGTTGGCTCAGACCTACCCGGCCTGCGAGGTCGTGGGCGTCGACGGCGACGCCTACTCGATCGACCTGGCCCGGAAGCGCGCCGCCGACGCCGGCGTCGCCGACCGGGTCACCTTCAAGATTAGCCCCTTGGAGGACATGACTTTGGATGAGCCCGCCACGCTGGTGGTCAACAACATCTCCATGCACGAGTGCCGCGACATCGACCAATCCACCCAGCGTGTCAAGGCGGCCCTCGAGCCCGGCGGCTGGTTCGTGATCTCCGATTTCCCGTTCCCCGACACCGACGCCGGCCTGGCCACCGTGCCCGGGCGGATCATGGGCGGCATCCAGTTCTTCGAAGCCCAGATCGACGATCAGCTGCTGCCCCGACAGGCCTATGACGAGCTGCTTGCCCGCCACGGGTTCGCCGACCTCGGCTCAGCCGAGCTCACCCCCATGCACGCGCTCACGTGGGGACGCCAGCCCGTGTGAGCCCACGCGATCGCCCTACCGGCTCGACGAGCGTGCCGTCGTCCAGGCCGGGCAGGGCGGAGCGCTCCGTGTCTGGAGTGATCGCCCTTGCCCGAGAGGGCACCCGACCCCGACGTGCACTACCAAGGAGTGCTGTCATGAGCCGGTCGGCGTTCGGCTGTGTGGATCGCGCCGAGCTGGAGGCGTGGGTCCAACGGCTCGCCACCTTGGGGATCGCGCACGGGCCGGTCGTCGACGCCCCGTACGGGTCGGGGCTGTCGTTCCGTGATCACGTCGAGCTCCCTGACGGCGAGACCCCGGCGGGGCCGCCCCAGCCCTCTGTTCGATGAAGCCGCCGGCATCCAGGGGTGTCTGCATTGGCCCACAGGGAACAAGGGCGGCCGCCGCAAGGCCTCACGCGCGCCGGCTGGACCGGCCGGGCTGGCTCCACGCCCGGAGCCAGCGCCCCCCGACACAAGGGAGTGAGCACTGTGGAGATCATCGGCGTCGGGCTGATCCTGGTTGTTCTCGCAGCCGCTTTCGTCGCCTTGTTGCGTGGCTCGACCCGCGGCGTCCGCCGATCGGAGATGGCGTCCGAGCCCGGTGCCGGGGAAAGATCGGGCGCGGACTTCGCGCCAGACCCCACCACCGATCGTCCGGCGGGGCCGGCTGCCGAGACCCACATGGGGCCGGGTCCCGGCGTGTTGCACCCGGAGTCGCAGCACGATGCCGATGCGAGCGCTCCCGGCGAGACGCCGGAACCACCACCGGAGGACCCTCCGAACCGGCCGAACGCCGAGTCGTGACCAGAGAGAGCGGCCCGCGCCGTGCTACCCGGTCGGCGTCACGTCAGCCACGCGGGCCGGCCGGCGCGCGACATGCCTCCGCCGGCGGCTGACTGGGGCACGACAGCGGCCACGTCGGCGGGCAGCTGTTCGACGATGTCGGCGATGACCGCATCGGGCAGCGCCTCGCCGAGCACTGCCAGCACCGCGGCGCACCGCAAGGCGATCTCGTGCAGCGACAAGTCGCTGGTGTGGTGCAAGGCCACGCACCGATACAGCGCCACCAGATCGTTGCCGCCCACCGGAGCCCGGGCGGCATCGTTCAGCGCCGTGGCGAGCTCGGTGGGCAGGTGGTGCGCCACAGCTTGCCGCCGTTGGGGGTCCAGCCATTCCGCGAGCGCGCACATGGTTGCCTGCGTGGCTTCGACCGCCTCGGTCCACGTGGGGATGCTGGCACGCCGGGCGATCTCGGAGATGAAGCACAGCTGAGCGTGGCTCACAACGGAGCTGGCCTGTTCGGGTGGTGCGCCCGAACAGGGCCTCTCTGTGGGCGACCCTTCGCTGCGGTCCGTCACGCTCACTGCAGGCCCCCTTTCGGACGACTCGACCAAGTGGTGATGTACCGGCTGATAATGGGGGTGTACCCGGTTCACGCGGGGTGATGCGAGGGCGACGGGCGTTTCGGCTTGGCCGCCGGCGGCGCTGATCGATCGGACGACACGGTTCTCGAGGTCGTGGATGAGCGGTCAAGTTTCCGCGGCCCGTGGAGTGGGGATTCTTGGATTGCGCGCATGTGCTCGCTGACGCGGCCTGACGGCGGGGGACCGACACGCGGGCGTTCGCCGTGGGACCCACCGCGCGCACTCGTCGCCTTACTTCAAGCAGGCAAGGACGGACTCGTGACCCCTTCACCACCTGGCGATCGGATGGCTCGCCCGACGCCTCGCGGCGGAGCGGACGTGCGGCAGACGCTTCCGGCCGAGCCCGCCAGCGTGGCCCAGGCTCGCCAGCATCTCGTGGAGGCGTTGAAGGACTGGGGAGAAGTCGCGGCGGTGGAGGTCGTCGAGCTGCTGGTCAGCGAGTTGGTCACCAACGCGGTGCTGCATGCCGGCTCGCCGGTGGAGCTGGTCGTTCGCCGTCAGCCGGGACGCGTGCGGGTGGAAGTCGGGGATGAGTCGTCGATGCCTCCCCACCGCCGGGACTCGGACGAGGAGGCCACCGTCGGCCGGGGGGTGGACATGGTCGAGATGCTGGCCGAGCAGTGGGGTGTGGACACGGACGTCGCCGAGGGCAAGATCGTATGGTTCGAGGTGTCCGCCTCCGCCTCGGTTGAGCCAGCGGACGCTGTTGCGGCCACCCCCGTTGACCAGCCGGTCGGGGCACAGCCGGCACCCCCGGACGACGCCGTCCGCGTGTACCTGTTGCAGGCGCCCGTGCGCTTGATGGCCACGATGCAACAGCACGCCGAGACCCTGCTGCGGGAGGTGACGCTGCGCTCGTTCGACGAGACCGAGAGCTGGGTACCGGTTCGACTGGGGGTCGACTTCGACGAGCTCGACCAGCAGCTGGCTGCCGCCAGCCGCGCCGGCCAGACCGCCGCGGACCTGGTGGTGCACGTGCCGGGGGGGTCTGCTGCCGACGTGCGACAGGCGGCAGAGACGCTCAGCCACGGCGACCGGCTCGCCGCCGAAGGGTTGCTGTTGTGCCCGCCGGCGTTGCCGGAGGTCGCCGATTGCCGGCGATGGTTCCTCGACCAGCTCATCGGCCAGCTCGAGGGACAGCCCGCCGAGCCGTGGCAGCCGCGAGCCACCGCTGCTGCCGGGCGCGCCCTGACCGTGGACCACGCCGAGGTGCTGGACCACCTCGCCCAGGCGGTGGTGGTCGCCGATGACAACAACCACATCGCCTACGTCAACACCGCCGGCGAGGACCTCCTCGGCTGGCCCGCCGACGAGCTCGCGGGCCAGCGGTTGACCACGATCATCCCGGAACGCCTCCACCACGCCCACGTCGCCGGCTACACCCGCTATCTGACCACCGGCGAGCCGCGGCTCATCGGCACGCCCGTGCGGGTCCCGGCCCGGTGTCGCGACGGCAGCGAAGTCGACGTCGAGCTCACGCTGAGCGTCTTCCCGACGTCGGCCGGCCGCCCGATGTTTACGGCGGTGCTGCACCGCGGGGCGGAGCACATCGCGAACGAGCCCGACGAGGACCGCGCCGCTCGTTTGCAGTCGTTGGTGGAGCGCCTCAGATCGGTGGCCGCGGACACCGGGGCCGGGTCGCCGGACGAACGCCGCCGACGGGTGCTGGCCGTCCTGGCCGGC
>CAYQMQ010000007.1:0-22653 GCA_964418395.1 uncultured Actinomycetota bacterium | reverse complement strand
CCGTCAACGCCATGGCGGTGCGCCTGCCCGACCACCGGTTCGTGGACCCGTTCGGGGGGCTGGCGGATCTGCGCGAGGGCCGCCTGGCCACCCCGATGGACCCTGAGACGAGCTTCGGCGACGACCCGCTGCGGATGATGCGGCTGGGGCGCTTCGCCGCCCAGCTCGGCTCCACGCCCGATGACGCGGCGCTGGCGGCCGCGCAGGCCATGGCCGGCCGGCTGGACGAGATCAGCCGCGAGCGCATCCGCGACGAGCTCGACAAGCTCGTGGTCGCCGAGCACCAGCACGCGGGCTGGGACCTGCTGTGCGAGGCGGGGCTGGCGGATCGCTTCCTGCCGGAGATCCCGGCGCTGCGGGCCGAGCGCGACCCCCTCAACCGCCACAAGGACGTGTATCGCCACACGCTGGCGGTGGTCGAGGGGTGTCCCGCCGACGACCCGGTGCTGCGGCTGGCCGCGCTGCTGCACGACGTCGGCAAGCCGGCCACCCGCGAGTTCCACGGCGGCGGGAAGGTGACGTTCCACCATCACGAGGTGGTCGGCGCGCGGCTGGCCCGCAGGCGGCTCAAGGCGCTGGCCTACCCCCGGCAGGTCATCGACGACGTCAGCCAGCTGGTGTTCATGCACCTGCGGTTCCACGGGTACGCGGATGGCACGTGGACCGACTCGGCGGTGCGCCGCTACATCAACGACTGCGGCCGCGAGGAGCAGCTGGTCCGGCTCAACTTGTTGACCCGCGCGGACGTGACCACGCAGAACCCCCGCAAGGCCCGGCGGCTGCAGCGGGCCATGGACGAGTTCGAGCAGCGCATCGCCCGCCTGCGCGAGGAGGAGGAGCTCGAGCGGGTCCGCCCGGCGATCGACGGCCACCAGATCATGCAGCATCTGGGGATCGGGCCGGGTCCGCTGGTCGGGGAGGCGTGGAACATGCTCAAGGAAGCCCGCCTGGACGAGGGGCCGATGAGCGTCGAGCGCGCCTACGAGCTGTTGGATGCGTGGGCTGAGGAGAAGGGGTTGCGGTGAGCGCCGCCTGGACCGACCGCGACGGCAGGCCCGTGGCCGCGCCCGAGCCGCCGGCGCCGGCCGGCTCGCGCTACCGCGCCATCGGCGACTTCCAGGCGGAGGGCTACGAGCGCAACGCCTTCGCGCAGGGCACCGCCGCCGAGGTGGCCTGGCTGCGGCAACGTTTGGAGCTGACTCCGGGCAGCCGGGTGGTCGATGTGGGCTGTGGCACGGGTCGCCACGCTCGGGCCCTGGCAGCCGCGGTGGGCGTCGAGGTGGTCGCCGTCGACGTGTCCGCCGGGCTGTTGACCGCCGGTCGGGATCGGGATCCGGCGCGGGAGGACACGGCCGGCGACGATGCGGCGCGGGCGGGCGAGGGTCGGGTGGTGTGGCTGCAGGCCGATGCGCGGCGGCTGCCGCTGCGCACCGGGCGTGCCGACGTGGTGATGAGCCTGTGCCAGGGAGGGTTCGGGCTGGGTCCCGGCGACGACGAGGCGGCCCTGGCCGAGATGGCGCGCGTCCTGGGTGAGGGAGGCCGGCTGGTGATCGCGGCGTTCTCGCTGGCGTTCGCCGCCCGCTATCTGGCCCCCGAGGACGCGGTGGACGTGCTCCGGGGCCTGGTGCACACCCCCGCCGAGGTGCGCGACGCCGAGGGGCACCCGCGCAACTTCGACCTGTGGACCGCCTGCTATGCGCCGAGGCACCTGCTGCGCCTGCTGGACGACGCCGGCCTGCGGGTCGACGCGGTCACCGGGGCCGAGCCGGGCGCGTTCACCGACCGGCCGCCGATAATCACAGACCCGGAATTCATCGTCCAGGCATCTCGATGACGAATCACGTCATCGTGGTTGAGGGTTTATCCGACTGGCGGCCTTGGGACCCGCGTCCGAACGGGCCGTCAGCGCGGCGTTCCGAGCCAGCGCAGGAAACTGTCGGCTCCCCGGATGTAGGTCCACACGGTCGACTGCGAATATCCCTGCGCGTGAAGGTCCTCTTCCCACACGCCGAGCTGGTGTCGTAGCTCCTCGAGGGTCCAGGACGTTTGCGCCACGGTGCTTCCTTCCTCGACCGCCTGTCCGCGCTCGCCCCAGCGCGACGTCAGGGTTGTCGAGGTTACGGTGTGAGGCGCTCGGATGATTGTCAAATCCCGGCTGCGCACGCCGGGCGAATTCGAGCAGCCCGCTCACAGGCCCCCGCACGGCGGTTACGATCGGGACCATGTACTGGGACCCCTCGGAGTCACCCGGCGGAGAGCTCGCGGAGGCGCTGCGCCAGCGGCTGGGCCGGGAGGCGGACGTCCTGGTCGCCTACCTCGTCGGCCGCCGCGGGATCGCAGCGGCGAACGGGCCCGCCGAGGTGGGCGTGGCCGTTCTGCTGGACCACGAGCCGGAGGACGAGGCCCGCGGCTTGGAGCTGCGCGCGGCGGTGGAAGAGCTGGTCGGGCTGCGCGGGGCCGAGCTGCTCGTGCTCAACGAGGCCTCGCCGCAGACCGCCTACCGGGCGCTGAGCGACGGGCGGGTGTTGCTGTGCCGCGACGAGCAGGTGCGGGCACACCACCAGCTGGAGACGATCGAGCGGTACTTCGAGCTGGGCTCGTTGCGGCGCATGCTCGCCAACGGCTTGCGCCACCGGCTCGACAGCGGCGGCCTCGACCGCCCCTGACGGTTCACGCGGCCGCGCCCACCCCGCGGTCGCTCACGTCCCGCCGGCCGTGCCCGCCCCGGTGACCGCTCACGACCCCTCGGGGGCGAACCCCTCCATCGTCTCCATGACGTCGGGGCACTCGTCCCGGATGGCTTGCTGCATGTCCTCGTCGGCGACGTCGGCGTCGTCCGCGCGCTCGACCAGGTCCTGCATCTCCCCCTGGACCTCCATGAGGGCGTCCATGTCGGGCTCGTCACCGAAGGCCTGCTCGAACAGCTCGCAGGCGTCGCTGGCGAGCTGCTCGGCCTCGCTGGCTCCGCAGCCGGTCAGCAGCACCGCCACAGTGGTGATGGTCAACCCCGCGCGACGGTGGCTCATGATCCCCCCTGTCCCCGCGTGGGGTCGTTGTCGGCGATGAAGGCCTCGACGAGCGCGTGGGCCTCGTCGTCGTGGAATTGCTTCGGTGGCGACTTCATGAAGTAGCTGGACGGCGCCAGCAGCGGCCCGCCCTCGCTGCGCTCCAAGGCGAGCTTGGCGCACCGGACCGCGTCGATGACCACGCCCGCAGAGTTCGGCGAGTCCCAGACCTCGAGCTTGAGCTCCACGTTGAGCGGCACGTCGCCGAAGTTGCGCCCCTCCATGCGGATGTAGGCCCACTTGCGGTCCTCGAGCCACGGCACGTGGTCGGAGGGCCCGATGTGGACGTTGTCCTTGGCGATGCCGTGGTCGAGCTGGCTGGTGACCGACTGGGTCTTGGACAGCTTCTTGGAGTCCAGCCGGGAGCGCTCGAGCATGTTCATGAAGTCCATGTTGCCGCCGAAGTTGAGCTGGTAGGTCCGGTCGACGGTGACCCCGCGCTCCTCGAACAGGCGCGTCAGCAGCCGGTGGGTGATGGTGGCCCCGACCTGGCTTTTGATGTCGTCGCCGATGATCGGCACCCCGGCGGCGGCGAACCGCGCCCCCCACTCGGCGTCGCTGGCGATGAACACCGGCAGGCAGTTGACGAACGCCACGCCCGCCTCCAGCGCCGCCTGCGCGTAGAAGTGCGCGGCGTGCTCGCTGCCGACCGGCAGGTAGCACACCATCACGTCGGCGCCGGTCTCGCGCAGGTGGGCCGCCACGTCGACGGGTTCCTTGTCGCTCTCCTCGCACGAGGCCTGATAGAACTCGCCGAACCCGTCCAGTGTGGGCCCGCGGCTCACCTCGACCCCGATCGGGGGGACCTCGGCGAACTGCACGGTGTTGTTGGGCGGCGCGACGATCGCCTCCGACAGGTCGTGGCCGACCTTCTTGGCGTCCACGTCGTAGGCCGCCACGAACTCGAGGTCGCCCACGTGATAGCCGCCGAGCTGGACGTGCATCAGCCCCGGGACGTCCGCCTCGACGTCCACGTCGGCGTAGTAGTGCGCGCCTTGCACGAGCGAGCTGGCGCAGTTGCCCACGCCCACGATTGCGACTCGCACCTTGCCTGCCATGCTCGTTTCGCTCCTTAGCGTCGTCTGGGCCCGCCTTGCCGCGGTTATCGGCTCGGCAACTGGTCGTCGTTGATGGGATCCGGCGTCGGCGACCCGGGCGGGTCGGCCTCGGTCGACTCGGACGCTGCGTCCGCGTCGGGCCCGCTGGCCAGGGATCGCTCGGCGGCGATCAGCTCGTCCAGCCAGGTGACGTCGGCGGCGGTGCGCTCCACCCCGTGACGGATGAGCGCGACGACGTACCCGTCGGTGCCGTCCGCCTCGGCCCGCTCCAAGGACGTGCGGCTGTCGCCGAGGCGTTGCACCAGCTCCGCTCGGCGGCGCTCCAGCAGCCGGATGCGGGTCTCGGGCCGCAGGTAGCGGAAGAAGGCCAGGCGCAACGGGAACTTCTCCTCGTCCCACCCGCTGGCCTCGCCCGGCTCGAGCAGGGACAGGAACTGCTGCTCGCCCTTGGGCGTGATCCGGTAGACCTGCCGCCGACGCCGCCCCCCGTCCTCGTCGCGGACCCGCTCGATCGAGCCGGTCCGTTCGAGCTTGCGTAAGGTGGGGTACAACGAGCCGAACGAGACGCGCCAGAAGGCGCCCAGCCGCTGGGTCAGCAGCTTGCGCAGCGCGTACCCGTGCAACGGCTGCTCTTTGAGCAGTCCGAGCACGGCCAGCTCCAGCATCGTCGCTCCCTGATCGTCGGGGTCGGCGGGGAGGCCGTTCGACGGCCCGCCGGCGGTTACGGGCGGGGTGGCCCCTGACCGCGCTGGCGCATGATACATGGTGATGACCTATCGAGGCGATACATCGCGATAGACGGTCCGGGTGCGCTCCCCGGGCGGCGACCGTCGTCCTACACTCGGCCGACGATGGCTGGGGTGACCGACTACCGCATGGCGAAGCGCGCGCTGGTTCGCGAAGTGGTCAGCGGCACGCGTCCCGTGGCGGATGTGTGCGACGCCCATCCCGACCTGCTGCGGGCCGCCCGCAACGCCGGCACCGTCACCCGGGCCGATTGCCCCATCTGCGAGCTCGCCGACGACCGCGCCGAGGTGCCCCGCGACGACGTGGCGCTGCGCCAGGTGGTGTACGTGTTCGGCGACAGCCTGCGCCGGCGCTCCGGCGGGCTGGTGTGGAGCCGGGAGGAACTGGCCGGCATGGCGGCCACCTACGAGTCGTTCACCGCCTACGTGGTCGAGTGCTGCCTGGTGTGCGGCTGGAACCACCTGGTGGAGAGCCATCTGCTGGGCACGCAGCACGCCAGCTGATCGCACCGAGCGGCATGGCATCCTTGACGGATGAGCAACACGTCGTTCGGCGCTCGCCGACCCACCACCTCCCGAGGCAGACGAGCCGCTCGGTGGCTGGTGTGGGGGCTGGCCGTGCCCCTGGTGGTGCTGGTGGTGATCGCCACGGCGGCCATGACCGCGGTGTACGCCGCCGTGAGCCTGCCGCCCGAGCTCGACCTGCAGCCGGCGACGGTGCTCGATCGGGAGGGCCGCGAGATCGGCACGATCGAGCCGGAGGCGGGCCGGCAGGCCGTCCCGCTGGAGACCGTTCCCGAACCGGTCCGTGACGCGGTGGTCGCCGCCGAGGACGCCAACTTCTACGATCACGGCGGGGTTTCCATCCCGGGTGTGGCCCGCGCGATGATCGTCAACGCCGTGTCGGGCGAGATCACCCAGGGTGGCTCCACGATCTCGCAACAGTACGTGAAGGTGCTGACCGCCGACACCGACCGCACCTTCACGCGCAAGATCCGCGAGGCTGCGCTGGCGGTGAAGCTCGAACGACGGCTGGACAAGGACGAGATCCTGGAGCGCTACCTGAACAACGCCTACTTCGGGCGCGGCGCCTACGGGATCGAGGCGGCCGCCCGGGCGTACTTCGACAAGAGCGCCGCTCAGCTCGAGCCCGCCGAGGGCGCGCTGCTGGCCGGGCTGTTGCCGGCGCCGAGCCGCCTGGACCCGGACGTGAACCCGCAGCGGGCGCAACAGCGGTACGACTACACGGTGGGGCGGTTGGAGGCGCACGGGTGGGCTGCGGGCTCGTATCCGTCCCGGCCACCGGCCACCGTTGAGCCCCGCTCGCTGGAGGTCGGCGAGGCGCCGTACTTCCTCGACGCGGTGCGCACCGAGCTCGCCGAGCGCCTGGGCGGGGAGAAGGCCATCTTCACCGGGGGCCCTACGGTCGTATCGACCCTCGACCTCGACATGCAGGAGGCCGCCGAGGCCGCTGAGCGCGAGGTGCTGCGCGAGGTGGACGAAGCCCGCGGCGCGATCGTCGCCCTCGACCCGGAGGGCGGGCAGGTGCGGGCGATGGTCGGCGGCCGCAACCACACCGACGAGCCGCTCAACCTCGCCACGCGGGCGGTGCGACAGCCGGGCTCGACGTTCAAGCCGATGGCGCTGGCCGCCTGGATGGACGCGGGCCACTCCCCGGACACGACCATGCCGGCGCCGGCCGAGTGGCGCCGGCCGGACTGCGTGGGAAGCGATGACGCCTGCACCGTGCAGAACTTCGGCGGCGCGGGCTATGGTTCGATGACGGTCCGCGAGGCCACCTGGCGTTCGGTCAACACCGTCTACGCCCAGATGGGCGCCCGGCTCGGCACCCCGCGGGTGGTGGACATGGCCGAGGACGCCGGCGTGCCCGACGAACGCCTCGACCCCGGCGTCGAGGCGGTGCTCGGCGCCCAGGAGCTGACGCCGCTGGATCTCGCCCAGGCCTACAACACGTTCGCCAGCAGCGGCACCCACCACCCGCCGCGGACCGTGGAGCGCGTCGAGCGCGACGGCGAGGTGGTGTGGCAGGCCAACGACGACGGCGACCGCGCGATGAGCGAAGCGGTGGCGCTGAACGTCACCGACGTGCTCCGCGGCGTGGTGACCAACGGGACGGGCACCGCCGCCGACATCGGCCGGCCCCAGGCCGGCAAGACCGGCACCACCAGCCGGCACGCCGACGCCTGGTTCGCCGGCTACACCCCGGACCTGACCGCCGTGGTGTGGCTCGGGCGCCCCGAGGGCAACGAGCCGATCCCCGGCAGCCCCACCGGCGGCTCGTTCCCGGCGCGCGCGTGGGCGCAGTTCGCCAGCGCCGCACTCGAGTCCGTGCCGGCGTCGGACTTCGACGAGCCGCCGGAGATCGGTGACGCCGAGTCCCTGGAAGAGGCCACGCCGAGCCCCTCGCCGGAGGAGACGGTCGAGCCGCCACCGACCCCTGTGGACGAGCCCGCCGACGACGAGCGCGACGACGACTCCGAACCCGTCCCGGAACGCCGCCCGGAGCGGCGCGAGCCGCCACCGGATGACGACGGGGGCGGATCCGACGGCTCTGGCTCGGACGGCTCCGGCTCGGATGGATCGGGAGGGTCCGATGGATCGGATGATTCCGACGGCGTATTGCCGCTTCCGGGTGGCTAGCGGACCGGGCGAGGCCGGTGTCGGCGCTAGGCTGCCGGGCGTGAGCGGCCCGACCAGCGTGGAAGCCTTTCGGTCATGAGCGACGATCTGATCATCCGCGCTCCGCGCGAGGACGAGCTCGACATCGTCGCCTCGGTGATGGTCGATGCCTACGCCGAGTACGCCGAGAAGATGTCGCCCGATGCGTGGTCGGCCTTCGCCCACCACATCTCCAACGTCCGGGGGTTGCTGGGCGACGCCGAGCTGTTGATCGCCGAGCGTGACGGGCGCATCGTCGGCGCCGTCACGTTGTTCACCGACTGGCGCGGCACCCAGGCTGACGCCTACGGCGTGCGGATGCTCGGGGTCCCCCCGCCGGAACGGGGCACCGGGGTGGCCCACGCGCTGATGAGCGAGGCGATCCGGCGGGCCCGCGCCGACGGCAAGCGCCGCGTTGTGCTGACCGCCACCCAGGAGATGGAAAGCGCCCGCGACGTGTTCCACCATCTGGGGTTTGAGCGCGACCCCGCCCTTGATCACGAGCCCGCACCGGGGGTGCGCGCCGAGGGGTATGCCCTGCACCTCGATGCGCCGGCCTGAGCCCGCCCCCGCCCACATCTCCATTCGGAGTCGGTCGCCGGGCAGGAATCGGCCGCCCGGATGACGAAAACCTCTGACATCGAGCCCGCCGGCACGGCCGAGCCCGCCGGCCTGCCGGCGGGCTCGGATACGTCGACTCGTCGATGGAGGGCGGCCGCGGCAGCGGGCTGAGGTTTTCGGGCGGCAGCGCTGCGGTGTAGGCTGCGGCGGAACTCGGTCGTTCGTCTGCGCTCCCGGGAAGGCCGTGATGGGCCAGCCGCCGCCACCTCCGCCGCCGCAACCCAACACGCCCCTGCCCGCCAGCTCCCAGCCTGATCCGCCGGGCACGGTCGGCTCGCTGGTGTGGGCGATCATCGGCTTCAACCTGCTGCCGGTCATCGGCTCGATCGTGGCGGTGGTGATGGGGCACAACGCGCGGCGGCGCGCCCAGCTCGCCGGCCAGGCCGACCCCAGCGTCGCCCGCGCTGGTCGCATCCTGGGCTGGATCGGCATCATCCTGGCGGTCATCTCGCTGGCGCTGGTCGTGTTGGTGGTCGCGCTCGGCTTCGCCGGGTTGGACGGCTCCCTGGAGGGCCCGGACGGCTTCGAGATCGAGGAGGTCGACGCGGGCTTCTAGGCCCCTTCCGCTTCAGCGCGGGCCGCCTTCGCCACCGGGCTCAGCCGGCGTCGAGATGCTCGCCGAGCCAGCCTCGAAGGTGGGCCTGCACCGCGGGCGTGGCCTGCTCCCGCCGTGGCCACGACAGCACCAGCCGCCGGCCGTCGGCGAAGTCGAGCCGCAGGCGGGTGACCGCCAGCCGGCGGCGCAGGCGCGCCGACCGCAGCGCATCCCAGGCGACCCAGCGGTTCGGTCCGGCGGCAGCGACCAGCCGGTCGAGCTCGTCGGCGGTGAAGCGCCGGTGTGGCCGGTTGTCGGGATCCACGGTTTGTGGCGGTGCGCGGCGGCCCGGTTCCGTGCGCAGCTGCGCCAGCGTCCGGCGAAGGCCGACCCCGCGGTACAGCAACCCGTCGTCGAACAACCACAGCTCGCCGTGTACCGGCCGCAGCCACCCCACGGTGGCCGCCGCGGTGACCAAGACACCCTCGTGGTCAGTCATCCCAACCCGTGTCCGGGGCGATGGTCCCGGCCAGACGATCAGCTCAGCGGATGCTCGGCCGGACGGGCGTCGGTCAGATCGCTGATCTCGGCCCAGCGCTCGGCGATCTCGCCGGGGCTGGGGACATGATCGAGCCACACCCCCGGGGACTGGAAATAGGCCAGCCGCTGGTAGCGCCCGCCGCCAGCCAACGTCACCGTGGCCGAGTCGGAGCATTCCTCGCTGGCCAGATGCACCACCACGGGGGAGACAAAGGCCGGATCGAAGGCCTCCTGCAGATCCTGGGGGAAGATGTCCTCGGTCATGCGGGTCGTGGCGATGGGAGCGATCGCGTTGGCGGTGATCCCGTATTTGGCGCCCTCCTGGGCCAGCGTGTTGATCAAGCCCACCAGGCCGAGTTTGGCAGCCGCGTAGTTTGCTTGGCCGAAGTTGCCAAAGAGACCGCTGGTGGAGCTCGTCACGATCACCCGGCCGTAGCCTTTGTCTCGTAAGAGCGGCCAGGCGGCCCTGGTGACGTGGTAGGTGCCATCCAGATGGACCGTGAGCACCGCGCTCCACTGGTCGTCGGTCATCTTGTGGAACGTGGCGTCGCGCAGGATCCCGGCGTTGTTGACCACGATGTCGACGGTGCCGAACGCGTCGGTCGCGTGCTGGACGATGCGGGCGGCGCTGTCAGCGGTGGCGACGTCGTCGTAGCTGGCCACCGCGTCGCCGCCGGCGGCGATGATCTCGGCCACCACCTGATCGGCCATCCGGCGGTCGGTCCCGGTGCCGTCGCGCTGCACGCCGAGGTCGTTGACCACGACCCGGGCGCCGCGCTCGGCCAGCGCGAGCGCGTGGTGACGGCCGAGTCCGCCGCCGGCACCGGTCACGATCGCGACTCGTCCTTCGACTCCTGCCATCAGGCCCTCCTCCGGCGCATCCGGTGCTCGGTGTGGATGAGTGCGGGGGCGGTGGGGGCGGCAGGCTACCTGTCCACAACCGCGGCAAAGGGCGTGATCAGCACCCGGCCCGCGCCCGCTAGCGTCCCGGCCATGTCCGCACTGCGACGCGTGCTGCCGCTGCTCGGGCTGTTGGTCGCCGCCGCGGCCGCGGTCGCGCTGCTGCACGCCCTCGGTGACCAGCCGTGGACCCGCGTGGACACCGGCCAGCCCGGCCGCTGGATGACGGCCACCCCGCCGGTGGAGGCGCTGATGGCGGTGCTGCGGCTGATCGGGCTCGGGGTGGGGTGGTGGCTGTTGGCGACCACGACGGCGACGGCGGCAGCCACGCTGGCCCGCGCCGAGCGGTTCGGCCGTCTGGTGCGGCCATTGACGTGGGCGCCGGCCCGACGGGCGGCCGATCGGGCGGTCGCAGCCGGCGTCTCGGCGGTCCTGGTGGCCTCGGGGGTGCCGTCGTGGGCGGAGGAGGCCGCGCCGCCTCCCCCGGCGCTGAGCGAGCCCGCTGCCGTGGACCGCGCCGGGGCCGGACGCGGCGAGGGCGATGGGCCGGGCGATCCCGGCAACGGCGATCCACCGGTCCACGCCGACAACCCTGCCGACACGGCCGACGCCCGCCGCAGCGACGAGCCCGAGCGAATGCACGAGGTCGCGGTCGGCGAGAGCCTGTGGGTGATCGCCGCGGAGGATCTGGCCGCCCATCGCGGCCTCCCCGCCGCCGAGTTGGCCGAGGCCGCCGTCGCGGCGCACTGGCGCGCGGTGATCGAGGTCAACGCCGACCGCCTGCGCTCGGGCGATCCCGACCTCGTCTTCCCCGGCGAGCAGCTGCGTCTGCCGGCCCCGCCGGAGTGAGGAGCGCGGCGGTCCCGTCGGCGTCGAGTTGCCGGCGGTCGGAGCGCGTGGGAGCATCCTGTCCCGCACGTTTCGCGATCCACACTCGGGGGTGGCCGACCGTTGTTCGCACGTTCCCCGGTGCTCCTCGCGGTCCTGTTCGGCTTCGGCGCCGTGCTGCTGCTGGTGGGGGTCTTCACCGGTGACCTTCTCGCTCTGGCCCTCGGCGGGGTGTTGGTGGTGATGGCGCTGCGGCAGCGCCACCACCTGCAGCAGGAGGCGGGTGCAGCGGGCGGCTCCGACGATCGCGGCGGTGCCGCCGGCGACGCGAGCGGCCCCGACACGGCCGAGCCCCGGCTCGGCGAGCGGGACGAGGAGGACGGCCTCGGTGCCGAGGACGACGCGCCTGGCGTGGACCGCGACGGCCTCGTGATCGAAGCCGCCGAGGAGGCGACGAAGGCCGGCGAGGACGGCGAGACGCTGCACGGCTCCGGCTATCGCCTGCGGCACGTGACCTCCGGCGAGCCCGTTGACGGTGGCAAGCTGCGGTTGCGCCGTGACGGGGTCGAGATCATCTCGCTCGAGATCGCCGACCAGACCGACGAGCTCCAAGCCGACGAGCTCGCCCCCGGCCAACCGGTGGTGCTCGTGCCCCACCGCGGACCTGAGGGGCGGATCGACGGCATCCGGGTGTTTGACGAGATCGTCGATCACCTCGCGGGGTGGCTGCCCGCCGAGACCGCCGAGGAGCTGGGCGGCGAGCTGCGGCGTGGCACCTTGCCGGCCCGCTCGCTGTATGAATGGCGCGACGCCGCGGGCCGCCGCCGCGGTTTGACCGTGCTGGTGCACCGGGCCGGCACGATCGTCGAGGAGTAGCGGCGTTACATCCATGGCCGCTACCGCTGCGCTGCTTGAGCGGCTTGTCCATGGCCGCTACCGCTGCGCTGCTTGAGCGGCTCACTACGCGTCAGCGCCCACGCGAGGCTCGGCGACGGCCTGCACCCGGACGGACCAGGTCTGCGCCCGGGGAGCGAGCAGGCGCAGTAGCGTGGCCTCCACCTCGCCGTGGACGATCACCTGGACACGTTCGGGTGTGGCATCCACCGCCACGCCGGTGATCGGTGCGTCGGCGGTCTCGACCCGCGCGGCCAGCAGCTCGCCGGCACGCGCTTCGGCCTCCTCGGGAGCGAGCCGGACCACGTCGTGATCGCGGAAGGCGGCGTCGTCCAGGGCGGCCGAGCCGGCGGTGGCCGCGGCGTCGGCGAGCCCGGCCAGAGCCCGACGTTCGGCGGTGGCCTGCCACAGGTCGACGGCGAAGCCCGCGACGAACAGGATCATCACGGCCACGCCGAGCAGCCACAGCGTGACGTGGCCGCTATCGCGGGACGGGCGGCGCGGCCAGGCCTCGGGCGGCGCCTCGACGTCAGTCATCGGGAGCGAGGCCACGCCACGGATCAAGCGGCTCGTGGTGGGTGCGGCTCACCGGCCATCCGCCCACGGCTCCCACGGCGGGCACGTCGACGACGGGGACGGTGGCGGTGACCCGCGCCGTCGCCTCCCCGTGGCGACGCCGGCGTCCGTCGTTGCCGGTGGGGACGCTGATCTCGACGGCCACGTCGGTGTCGATGCCGTGATTGGCGAGAATCTCGACGGCCAGCGCCTCGGCCGCTTGCTCGGGACGGTCGGCGCGGGCGGCCAGCCGGCCGGCTTCAGCGGCAGCGGCTTCCACGGCATAGCGGGTCTCGGCCCAGGTGGGCAGCGTGACGGCGAGGGCGACGACGGGCGCAAAGACGAGCGCGAGGCCGGCGACGAGCTCGATGGCGGCCTCGCCGAGCTCGCCGGCCCCGGCCGGCTCCGCTCGCCTGCCCGCTCTGGCGCCGGAGGGACAGGTCATGGCGCCGCCGCGTTCGTGGCCACCGCCCGTTCGGCCACGGGCCAGTCGGGTACGGCTGGCGCCCAGGCCGGCAACCGGCCCTCGACCGACGCGGTGACGTGGTCGTCGCGGGTGGTGCAAGCCACCTGCCCCCACGCGGCCCGCAACCGGCCGCCGAGAAGGTCGTCGAGGGCGGCCTCGGCGCGGCGAACACATTCGGCGGGGTCGTCGGCGCGGGCCCCGGCCCGGGCGCCTTCGTCGAGCGCCACACGGGCGGCCCCTCGCGCGTAGGCGAACACCAACAGGTTGGTCACCGCCACGAACACCGCCAACGACACCGCCACCGCCGCCAGGAACGAGGTCGTCGCAAAGCCCCGATCACCCGCCGGCCGGGTACCGCGCCCAGCAGGCATGGTGCGCTCGCCCGGCAACGGGTCACTCGCTCATCAGCTGGGCGCCGATCCACTCGACGATCTCCTGTCCCATGTCGCCGATGGCCACCCAGATCAAGCCCAGCGCCCCGATCGCCAACGCGGCATTGCCGAGCAGCTCGGCGGTGGAGTATCCCGCCTCGCCACGGTCGGGCTCAGCCGGAGTGGCACCGACGCGGGGCTCCGTGTCACAGCGGCCGGCGTGGGACGAGGCGTTCGCATCGCTCGGCATGGCGTGCTCCTTTCTCGGTGCGCGGAGGTGGGGAAGGTCACGGCAGGCCGCCGAGCACGATCGACGGCAACGGGGCCCCGACGAACAGCAGCATGACCGGCGCGAGGATCGCGATGGTCGGCACCAGCATCGCCGCCCGGCGTCGCGTGGCGGCCCGGCGCAGCGCCTCCGCGCGTTCGGTGCGGATGTCGTCGGACAGCCGGCGCAACGCGTCGGCCAGGTCGGTGCCGTAGTTGGCGCCGGACGCCAACAGGCGGTAGGTGCGGGCGGCGTTGGGCTCGACGGTCTCGCCGGCGGCATGGGTGAGGGCAACGTCGAGTGGGCGCCCGCTGCGATGAGCTGCGAGCACCTCGCGCAGCTCGCCGGCGACCACCCCGCCGGTGCGGTCGGCCACGCGCGCCACCGACTGGGTGACGCTGCCGCCGGCACGAGCGTGCAGCGCCAGCAGCTGGTTGACCGTGTACAGCTCGATGCGGATGTGCTCGCGACGCGCCGTCATGGCCCGCTCCACGCGGCCGCGCCAGCGTGTCGCCCCCGCGACGCCGCCGAGGCCGGCGCCGGCCAGCGCCGCCAAGGCGGTGCCGCCGGCAGCGGTCGCCAGGACCGCGCCGACGGCGGTGCCGGCGACCGTGGCCGCGAGCACCCGCGACCGGTAGGCGGATGCCCGCTGGCCGGGGGCGAAGTCGGCCAACAACCCGGCGCGGCGAAGGCGCTGCTCCAACGCGGCGTCGTCGGTGGGTTCCAGCGCACGCTGCAGGCGCTGGGCCACGGCGATGCCCGTGGCCCCGGGAGTGGCCGGGAGCCATCGCCCTGCGGAACCCACCGCCACCTGCAGCCCGGAGCGGTCGCCCAACGCGGTGCGCGCCGGCACCGTGTAGGGCCGCAACCGCCGGGCCAGCCGCACGCGCGGCGGGACCAGGCTCGCCGTGGCGGCGGCTGCTGCCACCGCCGACGCCCCCATCGCCAGCCACCCCGACGCGGCCGTCATCGTGTCGCCTCCGCCGCGGACGGTGTCGGTCGGGCCTCGCCGACGAGCAGCCGGGGCTCTACCGGTTGTTTGCTCAACCGTGACGTCAACCCCACGCCGAGGAAGCTGAGCGCGGCCGCCACGCCGACCACCACCAACCCGGCACCGGACTGGTAGAAGTCGCGGAAGTGACCCGGGCGGGCGACCAGCACGACCAAAACCAGCCAGGGCAGCACGAAGACGGCTCGCGCGTTGATCTTTTGCTCCAAGGCGTTGGAGGCCACCTCCTCAGCGGTGTGCAGATCCCGGGTGGTGGTCTCGGCGAGATCTCGCAACAACTCTGTCACCAACCGCCCCCCTTGCTCGTGCGCCAGGATCAGCACTTCGACCACCCGGTCGGTGGTGGGGTCGGCCAAATCGTCGCGGATGACCTCGAGGGCCGCTGGTGTGCCCAGCACGCGCATCAGGGTGGGAAAGCTCGCGAACGCGTCGGCCAGCGGCTCCGGACCGCGAGCGGCCAAATCGTTCAGCGCCTGGGTCAACGATCGGCCGGCGGCCACCGCGGCGGCGACCTCGCGCAGGGCGTCCGGCCAGGCCTGGCGGATGGCGTTCAGCCTCGCCGTGCGGCGCCGGGCCAGCACGCCCCGCGGGACCAGGCCGATCGCCACGGATGGCACCACGCTGACCGCCAGCGTGCCCGTCAGCGACAACAGCACCACACACACCGCCAGCGCGAGCGCCACAGACCCTGCCCAAAACGTGACGGGCGTCACGGAGACACCGGCTTGAGCCAACCACTGGCGTTGGCCGCGCAGGCGGGTGCCTCGACGGCGCCGACGCGGCGCTCGTCGTGGCAGCGCACCCGCCAGGCCGCCAACCGCCACTGCCACCACGATCCCGCTGGCCAACGCTGCCAGCCCGTCCATCCCTCACCTCCTGGTCGGAGCGCTCCGCCCGGAGCGGCACTCACCGTGTGGCGCCGTCACGCGGCTCCTCCTTCTACCCGTGGGCCAACACGTTGCGGAGCTCGGCAGCGCCAAGCCCGCGCACCCACCGCTGGTCATCCGGGGGCAGGCTGCCGGTCCACCGCAACGGCTCGTCCAACGAGGCGCGCGCGAGCAACGGCTCGGTGGTCACCTCGTCGACGGTCAGCGCCGGGGCCACCGCGTGGACCTCGCGCACCCCGCGCCGCATCCCCCCGCCGGCGCCGCCGTCGTCGATGTCGCAATGCACCAACAGATCGATCGCCGAGCAAAACAGCTTCCGGATGACCGGCTCGGCGACGTGCTCGCCGGCCATGCAGGCCGCTGTGACCAAGGCTTCCAACGCCTCGCGAGCGGAGTTGGCGTGGATGGTGCACGCGAATCCGCAGCCGGCGTTGACCGCCCGCGTGAGCTCGAACGCCTCGGCCCCGCGAACCTCTCCGACTACCAACACATCCGGTCGCATCGACAGCGTGAACTTGACGAGGTCGCGCAAGCTGATCTCGGCGTCGTCGTCCAGCCCGCGGGGGCGGGCTTCGTAGAACCCGCCGTGGGACAGGGTGACGTTGAGCTCGCGGATCTCCTCGCACACGCGGACACAACGCGTGGGTGGCACGGCGGCCAACAGGGCGGCCAGCAACGACGTTTTGCCGGCGCCGGGCGGGCCGGACACCAACACCGAGGCCGATCCCGCCATCGCAGCCCGGAGCATCTCGGCGGCCGCGGGCGTCAGCGAGCCACGGTCGGTCAGCGACGCCAGCGTGTCGCGGCGCAGCGTGTGGCGTCGCAGCGTGGCCGACAGCTGGTCGGCCACCGGCGGGATCGCCGCCGTCAGCCGGGCGGTGCCGTCCAGCACCCGGGCCTGCACCATCGGATGGGCCACGTCGAGGTGGCGGTCGGTCGGCGCGAGCAACCGGTCGATGACCTGCCGGTTCTCCTCGGCGGTGGTGGGCTCTTCGAGGCTCTGCAGCCGGCTGGACGCGTCCAGATAGGTCACCCGGCCACCTTCGATGAAGACCTCTTCGACGTCGGAGCGCGCCAGCAGTTCGGTCAGCGGCCCGTAGGCGGTGACGCTGCGCACCACCCGGGCGATCATGTCAGCAGGGTCGCGCAGCGTGGTGACCTCGCCGAGGTGCGCGCGGCGCTGGTAGGCGTCGACGGCGGCGCGGACGCGCTCGCCGACCGCCTCGGCGTCCCGTTCCGGGTCGAGCCGGTCGCGCTCGACCTCGTCGAGGACCCCCCGCCGGATCTGCTCGTACGCTCCGGCTGCGCTCATGCGCCCCTCCCGCGACGTCGCCACGCCGGCCGCAGGCGACGACGGGCCGGCGCCCACCGGGAGTCGAGGTCGGCCAGGAGCGTGGCGACGGCGCGCCGGTAGGGGCCGGGGGCCACGCCCGCGCCGTCCCAGGCCGCTCGTCCCACGCGCGGGTCCGTGGGCGCGTGCCACGCGCCGGCGATCCCCACAAGCCGGCCGATCTCGGCGTTGAGCTCGCGGCGGCGGAACGGCTCGGCGTCGCTGCGGTTGAAGAGCACGCGCAGCCGCGAGGGCGCCACCACACGGTTGGCGGCGAGCCAATCCAGCGCGCGTCCGGCGCCGGCCGGCGAGGCGTCGGCAACCAGCACCACATCGTCGGCCTGGGCCAACACCGGGCCGGGGCCCGGTCGGGCACCCGGGCCGGCCGGCGGGGCGGGGTGGCGGTCGGCAGTGGCGGCGTCGACGACGGCGACCTCGCAGCTCTCGGCGGCCATCTCCGCAAGCTCGGCGAGGTCCTCGCCGGCCACTTCCGCCGCGTCGCGCCGGGCGCCGGGCAGCAGCCCGACCCGTCCCGCCAGGGCGGGCTGCAACAGCGCTGTGGGATCGGCGTGCTCGCGGGCGAGCGCGTCCACGCCGGCCACCACGTTGGGATACAGCCCGCAACCGAGGCGTTGGGCGAGCGTGGCCCAGCGGTCGTCGGCGTCCAGCAGCGCGGCGGGCGCGCGGAGCGTGCCGGCGAGGTCGGCCAGCGCGATGGCGGCTTCGCTGGTGCCCACCCCGCCGGACACGCCCGTGACGGCGATGAGGCGGCCGGTCCGTTGGCTGCGCTGCGGCGGCGACGGCAGGGGGGCCTCGCTGGTGGCGGTGGCGCGCGCGGTCGGCAGCTCTGCGGCCAGCGAGGTGAGACGCTCGAGGATCTCGGCCGGGCCGGCGTCCCGTTCGACGACGTCGGCGACGCCGAGGTCGCGCAGGCGCTCCTTGCCGTCGGGGTCGTCGGGGTCGAACACGCCGAGGACGGCTCGCCCGCGCCGGCTCAGCTCGTTGACCAGCCGATGAGTCAGAAACGACGTCGCGTCGTCGGCGACGAGCACGTCGTAATCCTCGGCGAGGGCGTCGTCGGGGTGCAGCACCGTGGCGCGCAACCGCGCGCCCCCGTGGTCGGCGAGGTGGCGGTGCAGCGTCTGGCCCCACTCCCGTGGGGTGGCCGCCATCGCCACGAGCGGCTCGGGCCCGGCGGTCACGGTCCACCTCCCGCGTCGACGGTCGACGCCGCCTCGGCGGGGTCGGCGCCGGTGGCCCGCACCACGTCAAGCTGGTGCTCGTGGAGCGCCTCGGCGAGCCGCAGCGCCTCGTCGGCTCCCACCGCGATCGTCACGCTGAACCCGCTCAGGCCGCCGAGCCCGCTGTCGCGGTCCTCGGGCACGGCCAAGACCCTGGCGTCGGTCACGAGGTAGGTGGCCTCGGCGTCGGCGGTTTCGATGACGTCCACCCGATCGCCGGCACGGAGCGCGCCGCCGACGGCGTGCGGGGCCTCGACGGGCACGCTCATCGCCCGCCGTCCGTCCGGGGCGGCCGCCTGCTGCACATCCGAGCGCCGCAGCGGCTCACCGGCCGCGATGCGGGTGGCGGCCACCGCGCCGTCCAGCGCGGCCCGTTCGGAGGCGGCCACGAGCGGTTCGGTCAACGGGCCGGCCGCGTCGATCTGCACGGTGGACAGCGCGTCCGAATGGAGCGGCTCGCCGGCGGCGATCGCGGCGTCGGCCACCAGCACCGCTGTTCGCGCGTCGCCGCCGGCCAGGGCGGCGTAGTTGGCCACGGCGGCGACCGCCCCGGCCAGCAGCATCAGCAGATGCCCGGTGGACACGCGCCCGAGCAGCCGGTGGGCCAGCGGCGGGGGAGCCGGCGACGCGGGACGATCCGCGGTGGCGACCGGGTCGTCGGTCAGCGTGGCCATTCGCGTCTCCGTTCGCCCGCGGCCCGTGGGGCCGTGCGTGCCCGCGCTACACCGAATCGGGCCGAGTCGCTGACACCGCCGAGCGACCCTCGACCCTGGCGCCACGCGAGCCGATTTGATCGCCTCGGGCGGTATGCGTCAATAGCTGCTTTCCACAGCGACCGCCTTCCGCGTTGCGCTGTGGATCTCGTGACGCTTGACGGGCGGTGAGCCTGGTAAGGTCGCCTCCAGTCCCTTCAGTACGTCTGAGCCGGGAGCGTCACCGTGGTGAGCACGACGCCGCGCCGGCGCGGATCAGCGGACCGGAACCGACATGACCAAACACGTCGACGACTACCCCGAGGTGCTGGACGCCGGCCAAGTCGCTGAGCTGTTGGGTCTGAACGTCGACTACGTCCGGCGGCTCTCGCGCCAGGGCGTGCTGCCCGCCAAGCGGCTGCCCGGCGGGCGTACCTTTCGCTACTTCAAAGACGAGGTGCTGGGCTGGCTGCGCGAGCAGACGGTGCAGCCGGCCAGCGAGCCCGCCGAAGACGGCGACCGCCCCTGACGCCGGGCGGCGCCGCTCCGGCGTTCGGCGGCCGAGCCGAGCTGGCCCTCAGTCGACGTTGGCCCACATGGCGCGCGCGAGGCGGGCGACCAGCTCGAGCTTGGTGCGCTGATCCTCCAGCGACAGCTCACCGCCCAGCGCGCTGCGCGCGAAGCCGCATCTGGGGCTCACCGCGAGGTTGGCCAACGGCAGGTAGTGGGCGGCCTGGGCGATCCGGTCGAGCAGCTGGGGGTAGGAGGCCAGCTTGTGGCGGCGCGTGGGCACCAGGCCGAGCACGACCTTCGTGTCGTCGCTGAAGAACCGCAGCGAGCGGAAGCCGGTGCGCCACTCGGTCTCGCTTTCGAGCATGAACACGTCGAAGCCCAGCGTGGTGAACAGCTGCTCGGCCATCCGCTCGTCTTCGTCCACCGACAGCCAGTGCCGGGCGGCGCTGCCCCGGCACAGGTGGATGCCCAGCGTCACGCGGTCGTGGGGCAGGTCGGCGACGCACGCGTTGTCGGCCGCGATCGCCTGAGCCAGCAGCGCGTCCGGATCGGTCCCCTGCGCGCGGCAGCGCTCGCGGAACCCCTCGTCGGAAAAGGACGCATACCCGGGGGCGTCCAACTGGAGATAGGGCGCCCCGTCGTCGACCAGCGCGGCGAGCTCGTTGGCGATGATCGCGCTCACGTCCGACAGCAGCTCCTCCCAGGACGGATAGGCCTGGTCGGTGGTGCCCGACTCGAAGGCAGCCAGCGCCAGCGAGCTGGGGCTCGGCAGCGTGATCTTGAACGGCCCTGGGGCGTGCTCGCGCAGGAAGTCGGCTTCGTTGGACGTCAGCCGGCCCTGCTGCCGCAGCGGGCCGCCGACGACCCGGCGGGCCTCGCCGCCGCGGTCCTCGACGCCGACCCCGGGGAGGGTGGTGCTGGCCTCGACGAAGCCGTCGACGGCGTCGGCAAAGTCGATCAGCCACGACGAGCGGCGCAGCTGCCCGTCGGTGAAGACGTCGAGCCCGATCTCCTGCTGCTCGCGCAGGCTTTCCAGAACCAAGTGGTCCTCCAGCTCGCGCAGTCCCTGCTCGGACAGACGTCCCTCGGCGCACACGCGGCGGGCGCTGAGTAGCTGGGCGGGGCGCAGCAGGCTGCCGACCTGCTCGGCACGGCAGGCGAGCGCGGCAGCCGCGAGCTGCTCGGAGGTGGGTCGGGTGGTGAGGTCGGGGTGAGTCGCCATGCACTCATGTTAGAGCCCGCGCGCTCATCTCGACAGGCGCGCGTTGTCGACCCCCGCTTTCGGGCCCCGAGCCGGCCCCCCGGTCACACCGCGGGCAGGTCTCGTCCGGTAGCGGCTAGATCTTCGGCGATGACCCCCGCGGTGCGCCGCAGCGGCGGCAGGAACTCTCTGCGCATGCGGTCGAGGGTGGTGCGGCCGGCGTGGGTGGACAGGTTGACCGCCGCCACGGTTCGGTCGTGGCGGTCGTGGATGGGGGCGGCGATCGATCGCAACCCCGCTTCGAGCTCCTGATCGACGATCGCCCACCCCTGCGAGCGGACCCGATCGATCTCGGCTCGCAGCTTGCGGGGGTCGGTTACGGTCTTGTTGGTCAACGGCTGCAGCTCGACGTCGGCGAGGCGCCCGTCGAGGTCGGCGTCGGCCAGGCCGGCCAGCAGCACGCGGCCCATGGAGGTGGCGTGGGCCGGGAAACGGGTGCCCACGTTGATCGCCACGCTCATGATGCGAGAGGTGGCCACGCGGGCGACGTAGACAACCGCGTTGTCGTCCAGCACCGACACCGATGAGGACTCATGAACCTCGGCGGATAGCTGCTCCAGGTGCGGCTGGGCGAGCTCGGGCAGCGTCAGGCTGGACAGGTACGAGTAGCCGAGCTCGAGGACCCGCGGGGTGAGCGAGAACCGCCGGCCGTCGCTGCGCACGTAGCCGAGGTCGGCCAGCGTCAGCAGAAACCGCCTGGCGGCGGCGCGGGTCAAGCCGACTTCGCGCGCCACCTCGCTCAAGGTCAGCTCCGAGCGGGTTTCGTCGAACGCGCGGATGACGGCCAGCCCTCGCGCGAGCGACTGCACGTGATGGCTTTGGCGCTCGGGCTCGGTCACGCGTGGCCTCCGGTGCGGAGATGGTCGCGGATCAACGCGCTGACCCGCTCGGGTTGTTGGACGTTGACGAGGTGGGCGGCGTCGTCGACGACGGTCAGATGACCGTTGGCGACGCCGCCGGCGATGCGCTCGAGCTGTTCGGGCGGGGTCGCCGGGTCGTCGGCGCCGGCGATCGCCAGGGTCGGCACGATGATGTCGGCCAGCGCGTCGGTGAGGTCCGCGCCGGCCAGGGCCTCGCAGCAGCCGGCATAGCCTTCGGCGCGAGCGGCCAGCAGCATCGCCACCATACGGTCGACGACGTCCGGGTGGCGCTCGCGGAAACCGGCCGTGAACCAGCGCTCGAGTGTCATGTCGGCGAGCACGTCGGTGCCATGGGCGCGCACGGTAGCGGCGCGCTCGTGCCAGGACTCGACAGGGAACGCGGGCGCGGTGCAGCACACCACGAGCCGGTCGACGCGGTCGGGGTGGGTGGCGGCCAGCCACAGTCCCACTAGCCCGCCGAGCGAGAGCCCGCAGACGTGGGCCCGGTCGATGCCCAGGCGGTCGAGCAGTGCCACGACGTCTCCGCCGAGGTCGGCCAGGGTGTAGGGACCGGGGGGTGTGGGCGAGTCCCCATGGCCGCGGTGGTCGTAGCGGATCACGCGGAAGTGGGCGGTCAGGGCCTCCAGCTGCGGGTCCCACATCGCGCGGGTGGTGCCCAGCGAGCTCGACAGCACCAGTGCCGGGTTGTCCGGATCGCCGTGATCGTCATAGGCCACGGTCGCGGTGGTCACGAAGCCTCCTCTCCCTCGCCGCCCTCGCCCGTGCGGCTCACGCCTGCAGTACCACGGCCAGCCCTTGGCCCACGCCGATGCACAGCGTGGCCAGCCCCCAGCCGCCCCCGCGCCGGCGCAGCTCATGGGCCAGCGTCGACAGCAGCCGTGCCCCCGAGGCGCCCAACGGGTGACCCAGCGCGATCGCGCCGCCGTTGACGTTGACGATGTCGGGATCCAGCTCGGGCCACTCGGCCAAACACGCCAGCGACTGCGCGGCGAACGCCTCGTTGAGCTCCACCAGCGACAAGTCGCCCCAGCCGATGCCGGCCCGGCGCAGCGCCTGCTCGCTCGCCTCGACCGGGCCGAGCCCGTACAGACGCGGCTCGAGGGCCGACGCGCCGCGGGCGGCGATGCGGGCAAGCGGCTGGCGCCCCATGCGGTCGGCGGCCTCCGAGCTGGCGATCAGCACCGCGCCCGCGCCGTCGTTCATCGGCGAGGCGTTGCCCGCGGTGACGCTGCCCTCGGTCCGGAATGCCGGTGGCAGTTTGGCGAGCTTGTCCATCGAGGTGTCGGCGCGGATGGTCTCGTCGCGGGTGAGGT
>CAYQMQ010000006.1:0-23191 GCA_964418395.1 uncultured Actinomycetota bacterium | reverse complement strand
CAGAGCAGCCGCCTTGTAAGCGGCAGGTCAGGGGTTCGAGTCCCCTTCCCGGCTCTGGAGCCCGGCTGGTCGTCCCGGGAACCGTTCCGGCTGCGCCAGCGTCTAAAGTGCAAGGCACCCGCCCCGTCCCACTGACGTTGATCCTCCCATGGCTACCGGCATCGGCGAGACCCTCCGCGAGGCGCGCGAAGAGCGCGGGCTCAGCCTCGACGATGCCGCGACCGAGACCCGCATCCGCGCCACCCATCTGGCCGCGCTCGAGCGGGAGGAGTACGAGCGGCTCGGGGGCGACGTCTACGTCCGCGGCTTCATTCGCAGCTATGCGAGAGCGGTCGGCATCGACCCGGAGCGGCTGCTGGCCGAGCATTCGATCTCGGCGGTGCCCGGGCCGGTCGACAACCCGCCCACCCCGCTGGGCAGGGGGAGCATCGAGACCCCCCCGCGGCGCGGCTTGAGCTTCGTCGCCGCCGTGGCGGCCGTGCTGGCGATCGTGGGGCTGGCGATCTGGGGTGGGGGCTCCGACGACCGGGTGGACATGGACGACGACCCGCTCGCGGGGACCGAGACGGAGCAGGAACCCGATGATGAGGGCGAGGCCGCTGCGCCCGCTGACCCCACCCCGTCTCCCACGCCGACGCCCGTGGACCAGAGCCCATCCGACGACGACGCCGACGACGAGGAGGAGCCGGGCACATCGACCGCCCAGGACCGGGTGACGCTGGAGATCGTCGATCGCGAGGTGTGGGCGCGGGCGCTGGTCAATGGCAACGAGGCATGGCAGGAGCTGTTGTCGCCGGGCTCGATCAAGCGGTTCGACGCCGCCGGCGAGATCCGCTTGCGCCTCGGGGACGCGGGGGCGGTCGATCTGACCGTGGACGGGCGCTCGCTGGGCGCGCCCGGATCGGACGGCGAGCCCGTGTGGGTGACCATCGCCCCGGACAACGAGGTCTCGGTCCGCTGACCCGGACGCGCGCCGAGGCCCGTGCCTACACCCGTGCGGCCGGGCGCTCGCCGAGCTCCTCGTCCACTTTCCGCTTGATGCGCTGCAGCGCGTTGTCGATCGCCTTGACGCGGCGGTTCAGCGCCTCAGCGATCTCTTGATACGTCTGGCCGTCCATGTAGCGGCGCAGCACGTCCGCCTCGAGGTCGCTGAGCACCTCGTTGAAGCGCTCCCGCAGCTCGTCCAGCTCGTCGCGGTCGGCCACGGAGTCGGCCGGGTCGCGCGGGTCGACGGCCACACGGTCCCCCACGGTGGTCCCGCCGTCCTCCTCGTCCCCGGCGGGCAGCTCCAGCGACACGGACCGGTTCAGCGGGCTGTGCTTGTGGCGGGTGGCCGACTTCACCGCCGAGATGATCTGACGGGTGATGCACAGGTCCGCGAAGGAGCGAAAGCTCGCCGTGTGATGGGACTCGAAATCGCGGATGGCCTTGTACAGCCCGATCATGCCCTCTTGGATCACGTCCTCTTGATCGGCCCCGACCAGGAAGTACGCCCGCGCCTTCACGCGCACGAACGGCCGATAGCGTTCGAGCAGCGCATCGAGGGCGGCGTCCTCCCCGGCCGCGCTGCGGCCCACCAGGGCCTCATCGGAAGAGGCGTGCGTTCCGGCCTCCTGATCGGATGCCACGAGGGCGCTCACGCGAGAGCCTCCTGTTCGCTGGCTCGTCCCCACACGCGATCGGCGGTGGATCCGCGGGATCGTGTCCTCTCTCAACGAGCGGAGCGGCGCCGCGTCACGACCGCCGACAGCGCAGAGGCGGGCAGGATACTAGTCCGTTCGGGTGGGTGTCCGCTGCCGGCGTGCCTCCATCAGCGCCACGCCGGCAGCGACCGAGGCGTTGAGCGAGGCGATCCGGCCGGCCGTGGGGATCCGCACCAGCACGTCGCAGCGCTGCCGCACCAGCCGAGCGAGCCCGCCGCCCTCCGAGCCGACCACCAGCGCCACCCGGTCGGCGAGCACGGGGCAGTCCCACACGTCGGTGGTGGCGGCGCCGTCCAACCCCACCGACCACCGCCCGGCCTGCGAGAACGCCGACAGCGCGCGAGCGATGTTGGCGACCTCGGCGACCACCAGCCAGCTGAAGGCGCCGGCCGCGGCCTTCTCCGCCGCCGGTGTGACCGGCGACGCCCGTCGCCGCGGCAGCACCACGCCGGTCGCTCCGGCGACTTCCGCGGTGCGGGCGATCGCCCCGAGGTTGTGCGGATCGGAGATGCCGTCCAGGGCGACGACGAGCTCGGCGCCAGCGAGCTCGCGCACATCCACGCGCCGCGGCGGCGCGGCCAGGGCGACCACCCCCTGGTGGGCCACGCCGCCGGCGGCCTCGTCCAAGCGGGCGCGCTCGACGCGCTCGGCGGCCACCCCCGCGCGCTCGGCGTCGGCTGCCAGCTCGTCGAGCCCGCTGGCGCGCCGGTCGAGCAACAGCGCCGACACGTCGCGTCCGGCGGCCAGCGCCTCGGCCACGGCGCGACGCCCGGGCACCGCGTGAGCCACGGAGCTACCTCTCGTCCTACCCTTCGCTGTTCGAGTGACTCAGCGGACGTGCCAGCGGGCACCGTCGGGGCGGTCCTCCACGGTGACGCCGAGGTCGGCGAGGCGCGCCCGGATCCGGTCGGCGGTGGCGAAGTCCTTGGCGGCCCGCGCCTGGGCGCGCAGCTCGAGCAGCATCTCCACGAGCCCGGCGACCAGGTCCCCCCGAGCCGTGAAGCCGTCCTCGTCGAGGTCGTAGCCCAACACCCCGCTCAGCTCGCGCAGCGCGTCGCGGGCAGCGACGGCGGTGGCGTCGTCGGCGGCCTCCACCGCCGCATGACCCACCCGCGCGAGCTCGAACAGCGCGGCGTGGGCGGCGGGGGTGGACAGGTCGTCGTCCATCGCGGCCACAAACGCCTCGCGCTGGGCGGTGACGGCCTCGGGCGGCTGCGGGGCGGCGTCGAGCCCAGCGGTCGCCCGCAGCATCCCGCGCAGCCGCTCGACCCCGGCGGCGGCCTCCGCCAGGCGGTCGGGGCTGACCTCCACGGGCGAGCGGTAGTGGGCCGACAAAAAGAAGAACCGCACGGCCTCGGGCCCGTGCTCGTCGAGGGCCTCAGCCAGCGAGACGACGTTGCCCACCGACTTCGACATCTTCTCGCCGGCGATCGACAGCATCCCGTTGTGCAGCCACCGGCGGGCGAAGCGCTCGCCGGTGGCGGCCTCCGACTGGGCGATCTCGTTCTCGTGGTGGGGGAACACGAGGTCGGCGCCGCCGGCGTGCAGATCGAAGTCGGTGCCGAGGTAGGCGGTGGCCATCGCCGAGCACTCGATGTGCCAGCCGGGCCGCCCGCGGCTCCACGGGCTCGGCCAGCTCGGCTCGCCGGGCTTGGCCGCCTTCCACAGCGCGAAGTCGAGCGGGTCCTCCTTGCGCTCGTCGGCCTCGACGCGCGCGCCGGTGCGCAGCTCGTCCACGTCGCGCTTGCTGAGCTTGCCGTAGCCGGGAAACGAGCGCACGCGGAACCACACGTCGCCGCCGGTCTCGTACGCCGCCCCCGTCTCGATCAGCCGCTCGATCAGCTCGACCATCTCGCTGACGTGGCCGGTGGCGCGGGGATGGATGTGGGCGGGGGCGACCCGCAGCCGGCGCATCTGCTCGTCGAAGCGGCGCTCGAAGTAGTCGGCGACCTCGGCGGCAAGGCGCCCTTCCCGCGTGGCCCGGTCGATGATCTTGTCGTCGACGTCGGTGATGTTCTTCACCATGAACACGTCGATGCCGCGCCACTCGAGGTAGCGGCGCAGCACATCGGGCACGATCGCCGCGCGCGCGTGGCCGAAGTGCGGCTCGTCCTGCACGGTGGGCCCGCACACGTACATCTCGAACCGCCCCGCCGTGCGGGGGACCAGCTCGCTGGTGGTGGCGGTGAGCGTGTCGTGCAGGCGCATCGGCCGTCCACGCTACTCGCCCGGCGCCTAGCCAGCCGCTCAAGCAGCGCAGCCGCTCACGCCTCGTGATCGATCAGGAGCGCGACCGTCAGGCAGGCGATGCCCTCGCCGCGGCCCGTGGCGCCCAGCCGGTCGGTGCTGGTGGTCTTCACCGTGGCCTGGTCGACGGGCACGCCCAACAGCGAGGCCAGCGAGCCCTGCAGCCGGTGGCGGTGTGGCGACAGGGTGGGCTGCTCAGCCACCACGGTGCAGTCCACGTTGCCCACCTGCCAGCCGGCCTCGGCCAGCCGGGCCAGGACGCCGGCCAGGAACACCTGCGAGTCCGCCCCGGCGTAGTCGGGATCGTCGGTGCCGAACACGTCGCCGAGGTCGCCGAGGCCTGCCGCCCCCAGCAGCGCATCACAGACGGCGTGGACGACCACGTCGGCGTCGCTGTGCCCGGCCAGCCCGGTCTCGCCCGGCACGATGGCGCCTGCCAGCACCAGCGGCACGTCCGGATCCGTGGCGAACGCGTGGACGTCGACGCCGTGTCCGACGCGGGGGTGCCGGCCCATGGCAACGTCACGATCGGCTGGATACCGCTGAAGCCCCGGGGCGGCTCGTGGCAGTCGGGTAGATGTCGACCACGCGCACCGGCGACGGACAGCGCATGAGGCCGGCCTCGACGCTGCCGTCGGCTCGCGTGCCGCTGGCGAGCTCCACGATCTGGCCGATGGCGTCGCGGCGCAGCACCTGGGGCTTTTGCAGCACGAACAGCGAAGAGCGATCCACACAGCCGCTCAGCCGGTCCTGGTCGTCCACGCGGCGCAGGGAGTCGGTGACGGGCACGCCGCGCACCAACGCCATGTCGCCATCGTCGAACAGCGCGAGCGCGTCCTGAACACTGCAGCGGTAGTCCGCGGCGAGGAGCTGCTCGTCACCGTAGACGACGACATCGACATGATCGGGGAGATGGGCTTCGGCCCGCCCCAGCCGCTCGGCGCTGCCGCGCTCGTCCACCTCGAGGATCGCGGCCGCTTCCAGGGGCGGAAGGCGCAGCCCGTCCGTCAGGACCGTGACCCCCGCCACCGACTGCGACAACTCGGTCACCGCGTCGCGCAAGTCCGCGGGAAGCTCTGCGCGGGCGAGGTCGAGCACCAGCCACGGGCTGATGGCTCCGCCGCTGTCGTTCGCCTCCGGCAGCGACGGGTGTGCTCGTGGCATGCGGTGCTCCTTTAAGGCTGATCAGGGCCGCCCCGGCGACAGGCTACCGCCTGCACACTCGTGAACCATCGGGGCAACAGGACAACGAGGCCAGGATTCCACCTTCTCGAGGAGGCTGCCACCCGCTACGGTGGAGTTGAGGAGGTGGGATGACCGTCACGGCAATCCTGCTCGCCGGGGGCGCGGGCACCCGCATCCAGCAGTCCACCAACAAGGTGTATTTGCCGATCGGCGACCGGCCGTTGCTGCGGTGGCCGCTGGAGTCGCTCCTGGCCTCACCGGTGGTGGACGAGGTGGTGCTGGTCATCCGCTCCGAGGATGCCGACCACGCCCACGAGGCCATCGGCGCACAGCTCATGCCGCGCCTGCGGGCGGTGGTCTGCGGTGGGCCCACCCGCCACGCCAGCGAGGCGGCTGGCCTCGAGGCGATCGCCTCCGACATCGAGGCGGGCACCACCGAGCTGGTGCTGATGCACGACGCCGCTCGGCCCTTCGTGACCGCCGATCTGCTGCAGCGCGTGGTGGAGACCGCCCAGCGGGTGGGAGGAGCCGTGCCGGCGCTCTCGCTGGAGCCCGCCGTGGCCCGCGTGGAAGAGGGCCACCTCAACGCGAGCGTCAGGGTCGACCATGTCCGCCGGGTCCAAACGCCGCAGGCGTTCGCGGCACGGCCGCTGCTGGCCGCCTACCGGGCAGCGGCAACCGAGGGATTCCACGGCTCGGACACCGCCGAATCGGTTCTGCGCTACTCCTCGGTGGAGGTGGCCACCGTGGAGGGCGATCCCGACAACGTGAAGGTGACCTTCGTCGAGGATCTGTTCTACGCCGAGGAGCTGGTGGGCCGCTGGCCCTTTCACACGTGACGCACCCGTCGCCGGCGACAGCCAACATCACGCCTGCGGCGACAGCGGCTCCTCGCCGCCCTCGTGACCCAGACCCGAACACGAGAAACCGCGGTGCCCGGTTCAGGCACCGCGGTGATGCTCCGTCTCAGGGCGCTGCCGGCCCGGGGCGGGCGTCACCTCCGGGCAGGGTTCACTCGCCCGAACGACGCTCCTGGCCCTTGTGGCCGGCCGCCTGGGAGCGCCGCTGCTGGGCCTCCTCCTCGAGGCGCTCGGCCTCTTCCTGCCTCTGCGCCTTCTTCTGCTGCTGCTCGCCTTCCTGGACGGTGTCGTCCTTGCCGGCGAGCTTGCCGACCGCCTCCTTGGCGGTGCCCTTCAGCTTCTCGAACGTCTTCTCGGTGTCGTCGTTCTTGGCCATCCTGGTCTCCTGTTCGCGGGTGATGTCTGTCCAGAGCAGGGATTCCCGGTGGCGGGCTGCAGACACATCGGAGGGCCAGGGCCGCTGGGCGCGGGCTCTGCGCCGCTCGCCCCCGGCAGAGGCGTGGGGGCGCTTCGCAGCGGGTACCCACGCACCGCCCGGGTGGCGCGGTCCGCGTGGCGCAGTCCGCGCGAGCGGCCTCGCCGACACCCCACGACCCACGGGAGACCCCATGACCGACACGCCCTACGGAGTGGTGCTCGATCTCGACGGGACGCTGGTGGACTCGGTCTACCATCACGTGCTCGCCTGGCACGACGCGTTCCGCGCCCACGGCCATGACGTGGCCCCGCCGGCCATCCACGCGGCGATCGGCATGGGCAGCGACCGGCTCGTGCCGCATCTGCTCGGCGACCACGTGCCCGAGGCCGACGCGCTCGCCGCACAGCACCTGCGTCGCTTCCTGGAGCTGGCCGACCGGCTGCGGCCCACCCGCGGCGCTCGCGCGCTGCTTGCCGACCTCGACGCGCGTGAGGTCGACTACGTCGTGGCGACCTCCGCCGGCGGCGAGGAGTCCGAGGCGCTGCTGCGGGCCCTGGGCGCCGATCCCCCGCCGATCGACAGCGACGCGGTGCGCGACTCCAAGCCGGCCGGCGACTTGGTCCTGGCCGCCTGTCGCGAGCTGGGCGTGGCCCCCGACGCCGCGTTGGTGATCGGCGACAGCCCGTGGGACGCCGAAGCCGCCCGGCGCATCGGCGCCCGGCCTTTGGCCGTGCGCTGTGGGGGCTTCTCGGACGCGGCGTTGGCGGGCCGCGGCGCTGTCGACGTCGTCGATGATCCGCGCGAGCTGATCGGCCAACTGTAGGCCGGGCGGCGCGGCGCGCGGCCGCCGGTCAACCCGAGCGCGGGTGCCGTCCTGCGTGGACGTCCTCGCGGGCCGGGATCGGGACCATCGGACGCTCGGTCTGGGCCAGCGCCCGCCCGCGGCGGACACCCAGGGCATAGGTCACCCCGAGCGCGACCAGGGCCAGCATCGTCAGAGCGGCAATATCGACCATCGCAATCGAGCCTCTCGTCGGCGGCGGGGGCTGCGATACCCCGCCGAGCCGTTCGACATGCGCGGCCTGGGTCACCCGCCGGGTTGCGGCTCCGGTGGCCGGACCGCCTGATCGGGGGCGGGCTGTCCGTCGGAGGCGGGGGAGGCGGCCTCGTCGGTCCGCACCTCCTGGGGGCTCACCAGCTCTTGGCGCTCGGCGAGGTCGCGCACGTCGTGGTAGTCGGCGGCGAGCATCCCCGAGCAGCGTGCGCCCTCCACGATCAAGACCGCTTGCCGCTGCAGCGGGGTCACCCACGCGGGGCGCCCCACTTCCTCGAGGGCATCGCGCAGCATCGCCAGGGTGTTCAGCAACGCCGCCGCAACCGCCGGCGAGTCCACGCCGGCTTGCCGGATGCGGTCGAAGGCTTTGTGGACGTAGTCGTCGATTCCCAGCTCGCACGGCCGCAGCAGCATCCGCCCGTGCTGGTCCTCCCGGGTGGGGGCGGGCAGGTCGCGCAGCAGCAGCTCGCGCAGCACCACCCCCAGGCGCACGATGGCCTGCTCGGCCGCCGAGGTGTCGCCGGAGGCGGGAGCGAGGGCCCGCTCGGCAACGTCGGACAGCATCCGCAGCCCGAAGGCGACGTCCTGTTCCAGGGTGGGCCCGTCGCCCAACACCACCGCCGTCCGCAGGTTGCGGTCGACGGTCGCGTCCAGCTCCCGGCCCGGCTCGGGCGGGTGCTCGGTGTCGCCGGGCGCGGTCCACACGCGACACAGCGACGTCCCTTCGGTGAGGAAGTGGCCCACGCGCACGTTGAGCTCGGCCACGGCGCCGGGCGGCAGGGCCGACAGCAGCCGGTCCTCATCCAGCCGCTGCACCCAGCCGCTGTGGTTGGCCCGCACCACGTGGCTGGGGCGATCGGGGGGCTCCGGGGAGGCGAGATCCGCCCGGGCCGCGCCGTGCACCTGTCCCCGCTCGGGATGGGTGGCACGCACCTGTGCCAGGACGTCGTCGGCCACCTTCCGCAACATCGAGCCGGTGCGGCTGGTGCGGGCTCCCTCGCTGACCGAGACGACCACCAGCACCGCCACCACCAGGGCCAGCGCCAGGGCCAGCGCCACGGAGAAGTGGGGCATCGTGGTCATGCCGGCCCCCGTGTCCGGCACGGCCTGCGACACGACGATCGAATACGCCAAGACCCCGATGACCAGGCCCATCGTCACCTGCTGGAACCGGTCGTGGAGAAAGGACTGCAGCAGGCTGGCCGAGAACATCCGCGAGGCCATCGACACCGCCACCATCCGCACCCAGAAGACCAGAACCACGATCGTCAGCTGTGCGCCCAACAGGGCCACCAGCACGTTGCGGACGTTGGTCTCGCCCAGCTGCGAGAGCGGGCCGGGCACGGCGGACTCCCCCACTGCGGCGTCGACGGTCAGCATCACCGCCGCCAACCCCGCTCCGGCCAAGGTCAACAGCGTCGGGATGATCAGCGGATAGTGGCTCAGCCCGCGCTCCCGGATCCGCTTCCACCACAGCACATCGCGTCGCGGAGACGCGGCCTCGCGTCGGGCTGCGCGGGGATACCGCCTCATCCTGGCCACAGTCGGGTGCTCCTTGCCGGTACCGGGCTTCGCAGCGTGGCCGCCACGCGCCGCTGTCAGGCCGGCGGCCACCTGACGGGATGCCCGGGTCTGACCTCGCTCATGCGCGCCCGGCCGGAAAAGATCCGAAAAAAACGGGCGGCGCGAGGGATCGCGCGCCCGGTCAGGCGCTCGCGGCGTCGGCGAGCGACGAGGCGGGCGCCGAGGGGGTCGCGAACACCATCCGCCCGTGAGCGGTGGCCAGCACGCTGGTGACCTCGGCGGGCACCGTCTCGCCCTTGCGGTCGCGGGCCCGCTCGACCACGACCATCGTCCCGTCGTCGAGATAGCCGACCCCTTGCCCGGGCTCCTTGCCGGGCTTGATCACGTGCACGTCGAGGTGCTCGCCCGGCAGCACCGGCGGCCGCAGATCCTCGGCGAGGCGGTGCACGTTGAGCACCGTCACCCCCTGGACCTCCGCCACGCGCGCGAGGTTGGCGTCGCAGGTCAACAGGGGGGCGTCGCGTTCGGCGGCCAGCGCCACCAGCTTGGCGTCCACCTCGTCGATCTCGGGGTGGTCGCGGTCGGAGATCTCCACGCCGACACCGGCGCGTTGCAGCCCGCCGAGCACATCCAGCCCGCGCTGGCCGCGCCGGCGCACGTCGTCGGCGCCGGAATCGGCGAGCCGCTGCAGCTCACCGAGCACCACCCGCGGGATGACCAGCGTCCCGTCGAGGAAGCCGTTGCGGCACAGGGCGAGCACGCGCCCGTCGATGAGCGCGGAGGTGTCCACCACCCGCGCGTGCGGCCCGGTCGAGGGGGAGGCCACCGGCAGCCGCCCGGCGGCGCCCAGCGTGCGCAGCAGGTCCCCGCTGCGGCCGGCGCCGATGCGAGCTCCGAGGGTGACGGTGATCAGCAGCGCCACCACCCCCAGCGGCAGGGTGTAGCGCCAGCCGCCGATCAGCGCCAGCGGCCACACGAGGGCAAGGCCCACTGCCAGCCCGACCAAACCGCCGAGCACGCCGGTGAGCATCGCGCTGGCCGGCACACGGTGGAGCTGGCGTTCCGCTTGGTCCAGCGAGCGCGACACGGCCCGTCCCAGCACTCCGCCGAGCACGTAGCCGCCCGCCGCGCCGAGCAGCACGGGGGTCATCTCCAGCCCGTTGCGCGTCACCGACTCCGGCACCAGCCCGCTGGCGGCCAGCTCGAGGCCGGCCATCGTGGCCAGGACGACCACGGCGAGCCGCACGCCCTCAACGAGCACGGCGGGTCGCCGCGCTGAGGCCGTGGCGGTTGCCATGACAGCTCCTCACCCGAGTGTGCGGTGCGAGGAGCCACCGGTTCCGCCCGAGTGGCGGACGGCGGGGTTCGCGACCGGTCGACGGCGTCGCGAACGCGCCGACCTCACCGAGTCAGGCCGACAGCACCTCGTCCATGAGTGCTTCGGTCTGTTCCTCGGTCTTCTTGATGGCTGCGGACAACTCGCTGACCAAGACTTGCTTGGCCTTGGTCAGCATGCGCTTCTCACCGGCCGAGAGGCCCTTCTCCTGCTCGCGCAGGGCCAGGTTCCGCACGACCTCGGCCACCTCGAAGATGTCGCCCGAGCGCAGCTTCTCGTAGTTGGCCTTGAAGCGGCGCGACCAGTTGGTGGGCATGCTGCCGTCGCGGCGCTTGAGCACGTCGAGGACCTCGTCGGCCTGCTGCTCGCTGACGACGTCCCGCAGCCCGACCTGGTCGCAGGCGTCGGCTGGCACCATGAGCGTCAGATCACCGTAGGTGAGCCGCAAGACCAAATAGTCGCGCTCTTCACCCTCCAGCGTGCGCGTCTCGGTTCGTTCGATGACGGCTGCGCCGTGGTG
Source organism: uncultured Actinomycetota bacterium (assembly GCA_964418395.1). Taxonomy (GTDB): domain Bacteria; phylum Actinomycetota; class Nitriliruptoria; order Euzebyales; family Egibacteraceae; genus QS-5-72-10. Next base: position 12,344 of record CAYQMQ010000006.1, on the reverse strand, counting down.
TGGGTACACAACCGTTTCTCCGACCTGATAACTCAACGCACTTCCCCTTCGTGAGCGCCAACAGGCGTGGCAGTAGAGGTTCGTCCGGCGGGGAACTGACGGTACCACACCCCTGCCATCCGACTCCAATGAAGCTGCAGGTCACAGGCCGATTTCGCCCCCGCTACCCCGCAATCAGGGGAGGTTTGACCCCCGATTCGCGGGAGTTCGACCCGGGTCAGGCGTACCGTTCGAGCATGCTGGTCTCCGCGATCCGGTTGAGCCCGTCGCGGATCGCGCGGGCCCGGGACGCCCCCACGCCCTCGACGTCGTCGAGCTCTTCCAGGCTGGCCTCCAGCAGCCGCTGCAGCGAGCCGAACCGGCTGACCAGGCGCTCGATCACCGAGTCGGGCAGCCGCGGGATGCGCGACAACAGCCGGTAGCCCCGCGGCGACACCGGCAAGTCGAGGCCTTCCTCGGTGTCGCCGTAGCCGAGCGCGTCGACGAGGTTGTCCAGGCTGAGCAGCTCGGAGGCGCTGATGGCGCCGAGCTCCTCCAGGATGGCGGTGACCTTGCGCCGCCGGTCGGGCTGGTAGTCGCGCACGACCAGCGTGCGCTCCCGTTCGACGCCGAGCACCAGCTCGTCGTGCTGCAGCCGCAACAGGCGCCCGTCGGTGCCGAGCTCGGCGACGTGGGCGTCGATCTCCTCGCTGATGCGCCGCACCATCTCGGCGCGCTGCAGCACGCTGACCACGTCGCGCAGGGTGACGACGTTCTCGATCTCCAGGGCGCTGAGCGCGCTGGAGACCTCGTCGAGCCGCGTGCGGTACCGCTCCAGGGTCGACAGCGCCTGGTTGGCCCGGAACAGGACGCTGGACAGCTCCTCGAGCGTGTGCTTGGTGCCGTCGATGTACAGGCTGACCAGCTGCATGGACTCGCTGACGCTGATGACCGGGGTGCCGGTCTGGCGCGCGGTGCGCTCGGCGGTGCGGTGGCGCGTGCCGGTCTCGGCGGTGGGGATCGTGGGGTCCGGCACGAGGTGGACGTTGGCCCAGCGCACCGTGGCCACGTCGTCGTCGACGACCAGCGCCCCGTCCATCTTGGCCAGCTCGCTCAGGCGCTGGGCGGTGAACTTGGTGTTCATCCGGAAGCCGCCCGACAGCACCGACTCGACGCCGTCGTTGTCGCCCAGGATGATGATGGCCCCCTTGCCGGAGCGGATGATCCGGTCGATCCCCTCGCGCAGCGGCATGCCGGGCGCCACCTTCTGCAGCACCGAGCGCACCCGCTCGTCGCGCACCACCACCTGGAGCTCCTGTCCTCCGACGTCGGCTCAGCGGCGTCGGATCCGTGACTGACCCTCGGCGCGAGGCGTTCCGCGTTCACGACGAGAGTGCGGCGTTCAGCCCGTCGCGGACGGTTCGCGCGGGCGTGAGCAGCAATCCGGCGTCGGGCCCATCATACGCAGCCGGCACCACCGCTTCGCGGGAACCTGTTCGCGCGGCCTCGCCCAGCCGGTCCGCGGTGCGGGCCACCGCCCGCAGCTCTCCGGCCAGGCCGACCTCGCCGATGGCCACCAACCCGTCGCGGACCGGCCGGTCGGCGTGGCTGGAGGCCACCGCGCAACAGACCGCGAGGTCGAGCGCCGGCTCGGTCAGCGACAGCCCGCCGACGCTGGCGGCGTACACGTCCCGTTCGCCCACCGGCACGTCGGCGCGCCGCTGCAGCACGGCCAGCAGCAGCGTCAGGCGGTTGGCGTCCACGCCGCTGGCCACCCGCCGGGGCTGAGCCAGCGACGTCGGCGCGGCCAGCGCCTGCACCTCGCAGCGCAGCGGCCGGTGCCCCTCCACCGTGACGGTGCGCGCCACGCCCGGCGTCCCGGCTTCCGCCGAGCCGCCGAACAGCCGGCCGGGATCGTCGACGCCGGTCAGGCCCCGGCCGGTCATCTCGAAGCAGCCGACCTCGCCGACCGCCCCGAAGCGGTTCTTGGACGCCCGCAGCAGCCGCAGGGCGTGATGGCGGTCCCCGCCCAGCTCGAGCACGGCGTCGACGAGGTGCTCGAGCGCGCGGGGGCCGGCCACCGACCCCTCTTTGGTGACGTGGCCGACGACGACGGCAGCGAACCCGCTGGCCTTCGCCGCCGCCGTGATCGCCGCGGCGACGGCGCGCACCTGGCCCGCGCCGCCGGCGACGCCGCCGGCCTGCTCGTCGTGCAGCGTCTGCACCGAGTCGACCACGAGCACCGCCGGGGCGTGCCGGTCGGCCAGCGCCAGGACCTCGTCGGCGGTCGTGGCGCTGGCCACCCATAGCCGCGGTGAGAGGGTGGCGAGGCGGTCGGCCCGCAGGCGCACCTGGCTGGGGGATTCCTCGGCGGTGACATACAGCACGTGGTGGCCGGCGCGGGCCAGCGCGTCGGCGGCCTGCAGCAGCAGCGTGGACTTGCCCGCACCGGGCTCGCCGGCCATCAGCGCCACCGAGCCCGGCACCAGCCCGCCGCCGAGGACGCGATCCAGCTCGCCCACGCCGGTGACGAACCGGCCGCGCTCGTCGGCGGCCACCTCGCCGATGGGCGCCGCGTGGGCGACCTCGGCCGGCGCGGCCGGCGCCCTGCCGATCGGCGACGGCTCGGCCGACTCCTCGCGCATCGAGCCCCACGCACCGCAGCCGGGGCAGTGGCCGAGCCATTTCGGCTCGCTGTGCCCGCAGGCCTCGCATGTGGCCACCGTCTTCGGCTTGGACATGGCCGCGCAGCCTACCGGGGCCCGGTGACACGGCTGGCGGCGCGCGTCCCGGCGGCCGCGGCGGTCACAGCGCGAGCAGCCCCGAGGCCACCGGCTCCAACACCCCGCTGACGATCGCGAAGTTGCCCAAGCCGAGCACGACGACGCCCCCGGCGAGCACCATGACGGGGCTGAGGTAGGCGGCGCGCGGCTCGGTGGCGCGGCGCACCACGTCCTCGACCGGCTCGCGGGTCAGCACCTGCTCGAACGCCTTCAGGAAGTAGGCCGCGGTCATGAGGGTGCTGGACAGGATCACGATCACGAACACCCAGTTGCCGGCCTCGAGGCTGCCCAGCAGCAGATACAGCTTGGAGAAGAACCCGGCGGTGGGGGGCACGCCGATCATGGAGGCGGTCGCCAGGGCGAAGGCGAAGGTCGTCAGCGGCATGCGCCGGCCGAGGCCGGCGAAGCGGGAGATGTCGCGCAACCCGGTCTGGGCCAGCACGCTGCCGGCGATCAGGAACAAACAGCTCTTCATCACCGCGTGGTTGGCCACGTGCAGCAGGGCGCCGGTCACGCCCTGCTGGTTGGCCAGCCCGATGCCCAGCCCGATGAAGCCGAGCTGGGCCACGGTCGAGTAGGCCAGCAGGCGTTTGAAGTCGTGCTGGGCGATCGCCATCACCGAGCCGAACACGATCCCGGCGGCCCCGAACCAGCCGAGGGCGGCCGTCGGGGTCCACCCCTCCCCGACCAGCTCGGGCGGGGCCACCGACAACAGGATGCGCACCAGCGCGTAGGCGGCGGCTTTGACCTGCACCGCGGCCAGCAGCGCGGCCACCGAGGGCGGGGCGAAGCTGTGGGCCTCGGGCAGCCACACGTGCAGCGGGAACAGCGCCATCTTCAGGCTGAGGCCGATGACGATCAGCGCGAAGGCGGTCACCACGCTGGGCGAGTCGGCCACGGCGGTGAGCTGGTCGGCGAGGTCGGCCATGTTCAACGTGCCGGTGGTGAAGTACAGAAAGCCCACGCCCAGCAGGTAGAGCATGCTGCCGATCGTGCCGAAGATGAGGTAGCGGAACGCCGCGAACGTGGCCCGGTCGCCGCCGAGGGCGATCAGCGCGTAGGTGGCGATCGCATAGATCTCGAGGAACACGAAGAGGTTGAACAGGTCGCCGGCGAGCACCACGCCGAGCAGCCCCGCCAGCAGCACGAGGGTGAGCGGGTACAGGGGCATGCGCTGCGGCGGGGTCGCGTCGAAGCCCGCGCGGGTGGGAAAGGCCAGCACCAGCAGGCCGACGACGGTGATCACCACCGTCATGTAGGCCGCCAAGGGGTCGAGCACGTACTCGATGCCGATCGGCGGCGGCCACCCGCCCAAGTTGTGGGTGATCGTGCCGACCCGCAGCACGTGCGACAGCCCGAGCCCGGCCAGGACCACGCCGGCACCGGTGCCCACCAGCGCCACCACGTAGGCGGCGCGCTGGCTCTTCGCGCCGATGAGGCCGGCCACCATCGCGGCCACCACCAGCGTGATCGGCAACAGCACCGGCACGGCGCTCATGCCGAGCCCTCGCCCTCGCGGCCGTGCCCATCGCCGTCGTCTCCGTCGTGGCCGTCCCCGTCGTGGCCGGCGTCGTGGCCGCTGTCGTCGTGGCCGGCGTCGGCGTGGACGGCGTGGCCGGTGATCTCCTCGGCGGACAGATCGGCGATGATCGTCTGCTCGTCGAACGTGCCGTGCCGGCGGTGCAGGCGCAGCAGGAACGCCAGCGCCACGCCGAACACCCCGACGCCGACCACCAGGGCGGTGAGGATCAGCAGGTGCGGCAGCGGGTTGACGTAGTGCTGGGCCCGGGCGAGCTCGCCTTCGATGATGGGCACGCTGGCGCCGCGCTTGGCCGCCCCCTGGATGAAGAACAGATAGATCGCGGACTGAAAGATCACCATCCCGACCAGCTTCTTGGCCAGGTTGCGCTTGGCGAGCATCCCGTACAGCCCGATGGCCAGCAGCACCACCACGGCCACATAGATGGACCGGCCGAACACCAGCTCGCCGATCATGGCCGGTCTCCGAACGGCCGGTCCCCGACCACCGCGTCGAAGATCGCCACGATCGTGCCGAACACCGCGAAGGCCACCGCCACCTCGACGAGCAGGATGCCGAAGTAGCGCAGCTTCGCGGCGGCCAGGTCAGCGATGGGCACGGCGGCGTAGTCCAGGAACGCGCCGCCGGCTGCCAGCGGCACCAGCCCGAGGAGCACGAACGCGAGGAACCCGAGGATGGCGATCGTCAGGATCCGGGGGGCGGGAAAGACCCGTTCGGTGGTCTCCAGGTCGAACGTCAGCCGCAGCAGGATCGGGCCCACCGCGAGCAGCACCCCGCCGGCGAAGCCGCCGCCGGGCGCGTCGTGGCCGTGGGCGACCACGTACAAGCCGAACAGCATGATGAACGGCGCCAGCAGCGCCCCGACGGTCCGGGCGACCTCGCTGGGGTAGAACCCCACCATCGCGTTGTCCCGGTCGTTCCCGGGCGAACCGGCCGTCACGGGTGCTCCTCCCGCAACAGCACCACCAGGCACGCCAGCCCCGCCGTGACGATCACCAGCGTCTCGCCCAGCGTGTCGAACGAGCGGTAGTCGGCGAGCACCGCCGTGACCACGTTGGCGGTGTCGGTGTCGGCCACCGAGTTCTCGAGGTAGAACGCGGCCACGTCCTGGTGGGCCGGCGCGTCCGGATCGGTGTAGGAGGGCAGCCCGCTGGTGCCGTACAGCATCAGGGCCACGACCCCGGCGACGAGCAGCGCCGGCACCCACCGCGACGAGCCGCCCTCTCGCGACTCGTCGGTTCGCGTGGTGCCCAGGATCGCGCCGATGAACAGCACGCCCGTGACGCCGGCGCCGAGCACCACCTCGACGAACGCCACGTCGGGGGCGGCCATCCCGGCGAACAACAGCGCCACGAACAGGCTGTAGGCCGACAGCACCGCCACCGCGCCGAGCAGATCGCGGATGCGCAGCGCCAGCAGCGCGGTGGCGATCAGGATCACCACCAACAGCAGCTCCAGCGGCCAGATCACGTGGGCTCCTCGGTGTGGTGGCCCTCGTCCTCGTCGAGGGCGCGGGCGGCGCGGGCCAGCGCGTGCACGGCGGTGGGGTTGGCGATGAACGCGAACACCAGGATCAGCACCAGCTTGGGCGTTCCCGGCTGCAAGCCGTGCTCGACGGCGAGGCCGGCGATCACCAGGATCGCCCCGGCCGTCTCCGCCTTGCCCACCACGTGCGCCCGCGCGTAGAAGGTCGGCAGCCGCAGCTGACCGATCGCGCTCGCGGCCAGGAACAGCACGCCGGCCGAGATGAGCACAACCGCCACCGGCGTGGTCATCGCGACACCTCCGCCTCGCCAGGGCACGCAGCGTTCATCGGCCGTCCCCCTCGCTGCGGCTCCGGCCCCGCGCCAAGCGGCCGGTGGCCAGCGGAACCAGGAACCCGAGGAGGGCGAAGGCGATCGCGAGGTCGATGAACAGCTCGATGCGCTCGAGCAGGAACCCGACGACCAGCAACAGCAGCAGACCGTTGATCGACACGAGCGACGCCCCCAGCACCCGGTCGAACACGCGGGGGCCGCGGGCGATGCGCACCACCCCGGCCACGGTCACGACCGCGATGACGATCCCAACTCCCAGCAGGAACGCGTTCACGGCTCCCTCCCCGCCGGCTCCCACTGGATGTCGACCGGCCCCTCGTCGGCCGGTTCCATGAAGGCGTGGGCGATGCGCTGCTGCATCGCCGCGGTGCGCAGGTCCTCGGTCGCGCCGGGCCACAACGCGTGCACCAGGAACTCGTCGCCGTCCATGCGCACCGTCATCGTGCCCGGCACCAGGGTGATCGAGTTGGCCAGGGTGGCCCGCGCCATGGGGCTGGACAACGTGGTGGTGAAGCGCACGAAGCCCGGGTCCATCGGCATGCGCGGATGCAACGCCACGCGGGCGACCTCGACCGAGGACACCAGCACGCGCCCCAGCAGCCAGGTGACGTAGGCGGCGAAGCGCCACACGCGCTGGGGCGTCCGCCGCAGCGGCGGGCGCGAGGCGGGGAAGAGGTCGTGGAAGAAGTCGCCGAGCAACCACGCCACGCCCGCAGCCGATGCGACGCCCATGCCGATGTACAGCGGCTCCAGGTGATCCGACAGCACCAGCCAGAAGGCGAGCAACAGCACGAACAGCTCTATGCGTGCACGCATCAGAACAGGAACCCGAGCGCGAGCAGGCCAAGGGATGCGGTGAGCGCGACCGCGCCCAGCCACCAGGTGGGGACGACCGGCGCGCGCGTATGCTGCCCATCGTCCGGGGCGCGCGCAACTCGTGCCCGCTGCCAGGCGGCGCGGACGGGCTGGGCGACGGCGGCGCCCGCCGGCTCCAGGGGGATGCGCCCGACCGTCGCCCGCCCGGCGGAGGCCAGGTGGGCGGGCAACGCCCGGTACGCCCAGTCCGTGTCGAGCGTGGTCGTGGCCCGGCCACCGAGCCAGTGCGCCAGCAACCAGAACGCCAGCCCGGCAAACACCAGCATCTGCACGCTGGGCACCACGTGGGACAGCGTGTAGGGCTCGTAGTCGACCGGGGCCGGCAACAGCCCGTACAGCCAGGCGGGCCACACCCCGATCGCGATGTTGACCGCGGCCGCCAGGCCCATGCCCACCAGGAGGCTGGCTGGCACCGGGCCGGCCCGCACGCGCGACGGCCCCCCGAACCACGTGAAGTACGGAAGCTTCAGCCCGGTGTGCACGAACGTGCCGATCGAGGCCAGCTTGAGGACGTCCACCACCACGGTGCGGTGCAGCATCTCCGCGGCGTCCACCGTGAGCTCTTTGGTGACGAACCCGCTGAACAACGGCACCCCGGCGATGGACAGCGCCCCGACCACGTACAGGCCCAGGACCACGGGCATCTGGCGGGCGAGCCCGCCCAGCTCGGTGAGCTTGTCGCGCCCGGTGGCGTACAGCACCGCCCCGGCGCCCATCAGCAGCAGCGCCTTGTACAGGATGTGGCCGAACGCGTGGGCGGTCGCGCCGTTGAGCGCCTCGGGGGTGCCCAGCCCGACGGCCGCGACCATGTAGCCGAGCTGGCTGACGATGGAGTAGCTCAGCAGGCGCCGGATGTCGTTTTCCAACAGGGCGTAGATGGTGCCGTAGACCGCCATGACCAGCCCGGCCCACACCAGCAGCTCGGTGCCGGGGAACCCCCGCGCGAGGGCGTAGATCGCCGCCTTGGTCGTGAACGCGCTGAGAAACACCGTGCCGACCACGCTGGCCTGGGGATAGGCGTCGGGCATCCAGGCGTGCAGCGGCACCACGGCGGCGTTGATGGCGAACGCCACCAGGATGAGCCACGCCCCGGGTTCGCCGAGGTCAAAGGCGGTGAAGGCCAGGTCGCCGGTCGCCGAGGCGTGCTGCAGGATCCCGGCCAGCAGCAGCGTGCCGCCGGTCAGGTGCACATAGAGGTAGCGCCGCCCCGCGCGCGCCGCGCCGGCGGTGCCGCCCGCCCACACCACGCCGGTGCTCGCCAGCGCCTTCACCTCCCAGAACACGAAGAGGGTCAGCAGGTCGCCGGCGAACACCACGCCCATGGCGCTGCCCACGTACAGCAGCGCGGCGACGCGTTCGCCCGTGCGCATCAGGCGCAGGCCGTAGACCGAGCCGAGGACAGCCGCCAGCGCGAAGACGACGCCGAACGCGCGGCTGAGCCGGTCGGCCCGCAGCACCTCGGCGTCGTAGGCGAAGAACGTGAGCGTGCGGGTGGCCCCGAGGTCGATGGTGAGCACCTGGGCCAGCGCCAGCAGCGGCACCGCCAGCATCACCGCGCCCTGCCAGCGGCGCGGCACCACGGCCACCGCGACCGCTCCGGCCAGGAACAGCAGCGCGGGGGGCAGCTCAGCCATCGCCACCCCCTAAGGAGCCGCCGTCGTCGGGGCGGCGCAGCAGGGGGGCGACCACCCACCGCGAGACGGCGATGACGGCGACGGCGCCACCGAATCCGAACGCCGCGTAGTAGCCGGGGAAGGCCACCTTCGCATCCCGCAGCACGTCCCCGGCGACGGCGACGACGGCGGCCACCGCGATGATGATCACCAGCGTCCGCCGCGTCATGGCCCACCTCCGGTCACCAGGCCGGCGACCTGCTGGGCGAGCGCGCCCGCCCTCAGCAGATCACCCAGGCCGAGCACCAGCCCCAGCACGGCGGTGACCGCCAGGGGGGCGACCAGCAACCAGGACGGCTGGGTGAAGTGATTCACGTCCGCGCCGGCCGGATTCGGCGCCGGCGAGCGCACCAGAAACGCCCGGTAGACCACCGGGAACAGATAGGCGGCGCTGAGCAGCCCGGCCAGCAGCAGCGCCACGCCGAAGATCCCCCGCCCGGCCTCGAAGGCGCCCAGCACGAGGAACCACTTGCTGACGAACCCGCCCATCGGCGGCAGGCCGGCCAGCCCGGCCGAGGCCAGCGCGAAGGCCCCCATCGTCACGGGCATCCGCCATCCCACGCCGTCGAGGTCGCTGACCCGGTCGTAGTGGGGACCGGCGTGCAGCGCGCCGGCGCAGAAGAACAGGGTGATCTTCAGCGTCGCGTGGTTGACCAGGTGCAGCATCGCCCCCGCCCACGCGGTCGCCGTCACCAGCGACAGGCCCAACACGATGTAGGACAGGTGGGCCACGGTCGAGAACGCCAAGCGACGCTTGAGGTTGTCCTGGCGCAGCGCCACCAGCGAGGCGAGCACCAGCGTCAGCGCCGCCAGGCCGCCGACGACGACGTCGGCACCCAGATCGGCGAGGACCGCGGGGCCGATCACGAAACCGAACGCCCGCACGAAGCCGAACACGCCCGCCTTGACCACCGCGACGGCGTGCAGCAGCGCGCTCACCGGCGTGGGGGCCACCATCGCCGCCGGCAGCCAGGCGTGCAGCGGCATGATCGCCGACTTGGTGCCGAACCCCACGGTGAACAACGCGACGAGCAGGCCGAGCTCGCCGGTGGTCAGATCGGCGGCGACGAAGCCGCCCGGGGTGAACTCCAACGTCCCGGTGGCCTGGTAGACGAGCGCGACCGCGAGCAGCAGCGCCACCCCGCCGGTGAGCAGATACGTCAGGTAGCGCCGCCCGGCGGCGCGGGCGGTGTCGGTGCCGGAGTGGACCACCAGCGGGTAGGTGGCCACGGTCAACAGCTCGTAGAAGGCCAGGAACGTCAGCAGGTTGGCCGAGAACGCCAGGCCCACCGCCGTGGACAAACACACCGCGAAGCTCGCGAAGAACCGCGTCTGGCGGTGCTCGGCCAGCTGGCGCACGTAGCCGATCGCGAACACCGAGGTGAGGATCCACAGCGCCGAGGCGGTCAGGGCGAACGCCAGGCCGGCCGCGTCGACCCGCAGCGCCAGCTCGACGTCCGGGGCCAACGGCACGAGGGTGATCTCGGGGGTGCGCCCGTCGAGGACCGCCGGCACCAGGGCCGCGACAAGGGCGAACTTGGTCACCGCCGCCAGCAGCGTCCACGTCTCCCGCAGGTTCGGCCGGTGAGCCGAGACCACGATCAGCACGGCCGCGAGCGGTGAGACGAGCACGGCCAGCAGCGGCAGCCACGCCAGCGACACGGGGATCAGCTCACCGTCGGCGCGGTTCGGCTACCGGAGACAGCGGCGGGGAGGCACACAGCGCCGGCAGGATACCGACGGCTCACGACCCCACCCAATCACCCCCACACAGGCCCGTCGGGTCGTGGGACGCGCGCCCCCGACGAGGGGGGCGGCGTCCCGGCACGTGCCCGCCTACTTCCGGTTGAACCCGGACTTGGTCCGCTCAGACGGGCGGTCGCCGGACAGCGCTCGGCCGTCGTCGCCCTCGTCGACGCGGGGCTCGTCGTCCAGGCTGGGCTGGGTGGGCTTGTCGTCGTAGTCGGCGATCTCGTCCGCGGTGTCGTCGTCGGTGACGGCGTCCTTGGCCTGCTCCTTGAGATCGTCCATCTCTTCCCGGGCCGCTTCGAGCGGGCCCTTGTCGTCGATCTCCTCGCGCAGCTTCTGCAGGTGACTGCGGTCGGTGCGGTCGTCGTCGCTCATGGCATTACTCCTTGCCGCCCGTGCGATTGCGGTCGGGCACGGGCGACGCTGCCCGTGCGCGAACTCCAGAAACATGGCGTCGCTGACGCGCCCGCCTACTTCCGGTTGAACCCGGACTTGGTCCGCTCAGACGGCCGGTCGCCGGGCAGCGCTCGGCCGTCGTCGCCCTCGTCGACGCGGGGCTCGTCGTCCAGGCTGGGCTGGGTGGGCTTGTCGTCGTAGTCGGCGATCTCGTCCGCGGTGTCGTCGTCGGTGACGGCGTCCTTGGCCTGGTCCTTGAGATCGTCCATGTCGTCGCGGACCGCCTCGAGCGGGCCCTTCTCCTCCATCTCCTCGCGCAGCTTCTCCAGGTGGCTGCGGGCGGCGCGGTCGTCGTCGGTCATGGTGGTCACTCCTCGCAGGGGACCCGGCTACCGTTCGGACGCCGGTGACGCTGCCCGGCAGCGAACTCGACAAACGTGGGTTACCTTGCGCCTGTGCGTGGGTGGCGGCCGGCCGCGGGTCCGCGGGTCCTCGCCCACCGGGGGAACTGCCATCAGAGGGGACCGCATGTATCGACTGATCGTCACCGCGGTCGTGGCCGCGCTTGCGATGGCCGCCTGCGGACAGAGCCGCCCGCCCATCGAGCGGCTGAGCGCGGCCAGCGCCGAAACCAGCGCGGCGGACACGGCCAGCTTCTCCATGGACATGGTCACGGCGGTCGACGAGGGCGACGCCGGCATGGACATGACCATCACCGCCAACGGGGTGATCGACTTCGCCAACGACATGGCCCGGATGGAGCTGAACATGCCCGGCCTCGGCGGCGCGTTGGAGACCGTCGTCGACGGCGACACCGTCTACACCCTCATGCCCGGGATGTTCACCGGCGGCGAGGACCAGTGGATCCGCCAGGATTCGACCGGGACACCCGAGATGGGCATGGGGGCCGCGGCGGGGCTCGGCAACGACCCAGCCGACATGGTCGAGGCGCTCGACGCCATCGACGGTGAGATCACCGAGCTGGGCGAGGACCAGGTGCGCGGCGCCGACGTGCGGGGCTACGGCTTCACCGTCACCGGCGCCGACCTCGTCGACGATCCGGACTCGCCCGCATCCCTGGACGGGATCGAGTTCCCCACCGAGGCGTGGCTGGACAGCGACGATCGGCTGCGCCGGATGGTCACCGAGATGGACCTCGGCCAGCTGATGGAGGCGGTCACCGGGCAGCTGTCCGAACAGGAGGGCTCGTCGGCGGACTTCGGCGGGATGATGCAGGCCCTGAGCGGGACGATGACCATGACGATGGAGTTCTTCGATTTCGGCGAGGCAGTCGACATCGCGGTGCCCGACGACGCCATCGACGCCGGCGAGTTCGAGCAACAGATGATGGACGGCATGCCGGGCATGCCGGGGATGGAGGGCCTGGAGGGTCTCGAAGGGCTCGAGGATCTCGAGGGCTTGGAGGACCTCGAGGACCTGGACCCCGAGGCTCTCGAGGAGCTGCGCGAAAAGTTGCCGCAGGGGTGAGGCTCAGCGCCGGCCGCGCACGGCCACGCCGACCGCCATCGCC